>NZ_JAXGFQ010000010.1:0-119727 GCF_051020825.1 Moorella naiadis (nom. illeg.) | reverse complement strand
AGGTTCGAGCCCTGCCCGGGGAGCCACTACATATACCCGCCCCTGCGGTTTACCCCGTCAGGGGCTCTTGCGTTTACTTTAAAACCTACCATGACGCGCATGCCACCCTCGCCGCCATATCCCACTTCCCCGGCCATGAAAATTACGCCCAGGCCTGGGCCCACCGGCTGGCAGAAGGATAAAATACCCCGGCCTAAAGCCGGGGTTATTTTTTTCCCACCGGTGGGGTATATTTCTTCTACGGAAAGGTGGCGACTTTATGCCCAACTCCTATGCCGCCGCGATAATAGTAACACCGTTTTTGACCCTGACCAGTTTCCTGGGCCGGGCCTTCCCAGGGGTCAACCGGGAACTGGCCGGTTGGCGCCGGCAGGCGGCGGCCATCCCGGACCTGCATCTCCGGGAGCAGGCCCTGACCAGCCTGGCATTGAAGAAATTCCACTGCCAGGGAGGGAGCGTATACGCCGTCTGGCCGCGCCGTTACCGCCGGGAACTCCTGCGGGCAATTGTGTCCCTGCAGACCATCAGCGATTACCTGGACAACCTCTGTGACCGGGCCGGGGTCCTCGCCGGGGAGTCCTTTCGCCAGCTGCACCTAGCCTTTACCGATGCCCTCATCCCCGGCGGAGCAAGCCATGACTATTACGCCGCCTATCCCTACCAGCGGGACGGCGGCTACCTGCAGGCCCTGGTCCAGGCCTGCCGGGCCAGCCTGGCGGCCCTGCCCGGTTATGCCCGGGTCCAGGAGGAAGTCCTCTACCTGGCAGCCCTTTACTGCCGGCTCCAAGTGACCAAGCATATCGAGCCCGGCAAGCGCCAGGAAGAGCTCCAGGCCTGGCTCCGGCCCCTCCTGGACCAAATCTCGGCTCGCCTCTACTGGTGGGAACTGGCGGCGGCCACCGGTTCCACCCTGGGGATCTTTGCCCTCATGGCCTTGGCGGCCAGGGAGGAGGTCCGGGAGCAGGAGGCAGTTAGGGTAAGGGAGGCCTATTTCCCCTGGATTGGCGGCCTGCATATCCTCTTGGATTACCTTATTGATCAGGAAGAGGACCGGGCCGGGGGCGATCTCAACTTTTGTGCCTTCTACCGTGAGGGGACAGAGGCTGGCCGGCGGCTAAGCTACTTCTGGCAGGAGTCCCTGGCTGCAGCCCGGCAACTGCCCGATCCCGCCTTCCACCTCCTGGTGGTCAGGGGCCTGCCAGCCCTTTATCTCTCCGATACTAAAGCCTCTCAAGAGGACCAGCTCCCGGTCCGGCAGGTAATCCTCCAGACTGCCGGGCCCTTTACCCGCCGCCTCTACCGCCTTTGCCGGGGTCTGCGCTGGGCAGGGATAGTTTAGTACCTGCCAGCCTTTCAGCCAGCATTTTCATGGTTTCGTGGCGGGGGCGCCAGCCTCCATGAGGGGCTCCCCCGGTTCCCCCAGGGTGTCCAGGGTACGGGCGGCCACCAGGGCCAGCTCCTCCTGGGCCGGTTTTACCGGCAACTTGTCCAGGGCCGTCAGGGCCTGGGTTACCTGGTCCCCGGCCACGGCAACCGTATAGGTATCGCAACCGAGGGAGCGGGCCGCACCCACCAGCTCCTCTATTTCTGCTGCCCCGAGGCCCCGGGCCAGCCTTTCCTGCCAGCAGGGGGCATCCGGTGTTAGCGCGAGAAAATGCAAAACCGGCAGGGTCACCAGGCCCCGGGCCAGGTCCTGGCGGCAGGGCTTCCCCATCTTTTCCGGGGAACCGAAGAGATCCAGGTAGTCGTCAATAAGCTGGTAAGCCAGGCCCAGGTGCCAGCCGAAGCGGGCCAGGGCTTCCTGCTGGCTGTTTTTCAGCCGGCCCAGGATGGCACCACAGCGGCAGGCGGCGCTGATCAGGGCCGCTGTCTTCTGGCCGATGTAGGTAAAGTAGGCTTCCACAGCGCCGGCACCGGCCGTTATGGTACTATCCTTCGTTTCCCCGTTCAGGGCCCGCCTGCCGTTCCCCAGTTGCCCGATCTCCCCGCTGCACATGGAGCGGATGGCCCCGGTCACAGTATAAAGGACGGCCTTTTTACTTTTAGCCAGGAGGCCGAAGGCTGTAGCAAAGAGGTAGTCACCTGTGAGGACGGCAGGCACCGTCCCGAAACGGCGATATAGGGGAGGACGGTTGCGGCGCAGGGTGGCCCCATCCAGGATGTCGTCGTGGACCAGGGAAGCCAGGTGGACGAGCTCAATGGCTGCCGCCACCCGCCCGACCTCCAGGGTGTCATAGATGCCAAAACTGGCGCATAATAAAACCAGGGTGGGCCGCAGCCCCTTCCCACCATCCAGGGCGCAGTCTAACAGCTCCTGCAGGTGGGGATCCGGGGAGGCAACGGCTTCTGCCAAGACTTGCTTCGTTTCCGCCAGGTTCAAGGTTTGTCGCTCCTGTTTCAGTAGATTTGAGGTGTCAGGCTGATGGATCTACCATGGTGGTACCAGGATTAACCGGTAAGGTTAGTATTGCTAAAAAACGTTAACTATATAGCCGCCTGGCCGGTCCGGCCTTTTCCGGGCACCCCTGCGAAAAGCTGCCAGGCCGGGCCCGGTCTCCGGCAGAGTAGAAATAGGCCTGGGGGAGATGTTTAAAGCTGGCGGCCTTAGAACCAGCCCTGGCCTATTAAATGACCACCGGCGGCTGTTGCCAATTTTGCCACCCTGCAGTATAAAAAAGTCAATAAAAGTCAAAAATAATCTTACCTGAGGGCGGGGAGGTGACGGCCGTGGAAGGCAGAACCCTGGCCGATCAGATTGAGAACTACCTCAAACGGTTATTAAACAACAGTGCCAGTGGCATAATCGAGGTGCAGCGCCAGGAACTGGCCGCGCTCTTTACTTGCGTGCCCTCGCAGATTACCTACGTCATCAGTACCCGCTTTACTACCGACAGGGGTTATTTGGTGGAGAGCCGCCGGGGCGGTGGCGGTTATGTCCGCATCGTCCGGGTGCCTTTAAAGGCCGAGGACCAGGTAAAACATTGGGTCTCTGATGTCCTGGGGGATTATCTCTCCCAGGATGCGGCCACGGAACTCCTGGCCCGCCTAGCTGAGGAGGGGCTGCTCACCCAGAGGGAGCAGATACTCCTGGCGGCAGCCATTAACCGCCAGGCCCTGCCCCTGGAACTCCCCCGGCGCGACCAGGTCCGGGCCTGTATCCTGAAGGCGGTTATTCTCGCCCTGCTGCGGGAAGACTTCCAGGACGATGTTTAAAGGGTAAAAAGGGGGCTCAATAAATGCTTTGCGAACGCTGCCAGGAAAGGCAGGCCACCGTTCATGTCACCCGGATTATTAACGGCGAAAAAACGGAACTGAATCTCTGCCAGGAGTGCGCCCGGGAGATCCAGCCCCAGTTGAAATTCTCTATACCCCAATTCCTGGCCGGGCTGCTGGATTACGACCCGGACCTAGAGGTGCAGGCCCCGCCGGCGGTAGAACACTGCCGCGAGTGCGGCCTCACCTACGAGCAGTTTCACCAGACCGGGCGCCTGGGCTGCCCCGATTGCTACCACTATCTGGCCCCCCGCCTGGACCCGCTGATCCGGCGGATCCAGGGCAGCAGCCAGCACCGGGGCAAGGTACCCCGCCGGGCCGGCGGCAACCTGCGGGTGCGCCGGGAGATGGAAAAACTGAAGGCCCAGCTCCAGCAGCTGGTCCAGCAGGAGGAATTTGAAAAGGCGGCCCGGGTGCGGGACCAGATTCGCGACCTGGAAGCCCGCCTGGATAAGGAGGCGGACGGGCGATGAGTATTAATCTGGAATATACGAGTAAATGGATGGAAGGCTCCGGCCCCCAGGCCGATATCGTCATCTCCAGCCGCATCCGCCTGGCCCGTAACCTAAAGGGTGTACCCTTCCCCAACTTGATGAAGGCTGAGGAACAGGCCCGGGTGGTCAGCCAGGTCGGTCGGGCTATCCATTCGCCCATGGTCATTCAAGCGGTGGGGGAGTTAAAACTCCAAGTCCTGCGGGAATTACCCCTGCTGGAGCGGCAAATACTAGTGGAAAAGCACCTCATCAGCCCCGACCTGGCCGAAGCCGGCGGCGAGCGGGCTGTAGTCCTGCGGGAGGACGAGGCTGTCAGCATCATGATCAACGAGGAAGACCACCTGCGCCTGCAGTGTTTGCTGCCGGCCATGATGCTCCACGAAGCCTGGCGCCTAGCCGACGCCGCCGACGACGCCCTGGAGAACGAGCTGGATTTTGCCTTTGACCAGAGGCTGGGCTACCTGACCGCCTGCCCCACCAATGTGGGTACAGGCCTAAGGGCCTCAACCATGCTCCACCTGCCGGCCCTGGTCCTCACCAAGCAGGCGGGAGCGATCCTCGCGGCTCTGACCAAAGTCGGAGTGGCCGTCCGCGGCCTTTATGGCGAGGGCACTGAGGCCCACGGTAACATCTTTCAGATATCCAACCAGATTACCCTGGGCCACGGCGAGGATGAGATTATCAATAACCTCTCGGCGGTAACCGTACGCCTGGCCGACCAAGAGCGGGAGGCCAGGGAACTCCTGCGCCGCCAGAGCCGCTGGCAGCTGGAGGACCGCATCGGCCGGGCCTACGGTGTCCTGACCAACGCCCGCATCCTGAGTTCCCAGGAAGCCCTGCAGCTCCTCTCCGACGTACGCCTGGGGGCGGAGATGAGGATCGTGCGGGGCCTGGACCAGCGCCTGTTGAACCAGCTTCTGGTCCGCATCCAGCCGGCTTACCTGCAGTATACCGCCGGCAAAGAGATGTCACCCTTTGAGCGTGACGTGCGCCGGGCGGCCATGGTCCGGGAACTGCTGGTTTCTTAAACTACGTTACGCTTCCCATTACAATCACTGCCGCCGGGCCTGGCGGCTTCGCTTTCCGCCTGTACCCGCCAGCCCCAAAAAAGCTGGCCTAATTTTAAGGAGGGATTTAATGATGGCACGTTTTACCGAGAGAGCGAACCGGGTTTTGCGCCTGGCCCAGGAAGAGGCCCGGGCCCTGCATCACCCGGCTATCGGCACCGAACATATCCTGCTGGGCATCTTACGGGAAGGGGATAGCGTGGCCGCCCGGGCCCTGATGAACTTGGGGGTGGACGTCAGGGCCGTCCGCGACGAAGTCCGCAAGGTCATCCGGCCGGGTGAAGCCGGCCTCAGTGCCGAAATGGGCCTGACGCCGCGGGCGAAAAGGGTCCTAGAACTGGCCAACGAAGAAGCCCGGCGCCAGGGGGTGAACTACGTCGGCACCGAGCACCTTCTCCTGGGACTGCTGGAGGAAGGCGAGGGCCTGGCAGCGCAGATCCTGGGTGGCCTGGGTTTAAGCCCCGACAAGATCCGTGAGCAGGTGGTGGCTATCCTGGGCGGAGCTGGCGGGCAGCCCCAAACCGGCGGCTGGACCGTCCTCTTCGGCAATCTGCCCTTCGGCATGGGTGGCTTCCCTAGTGGGGGCGCAGGCTATCAACCCCAGGGTCCAACCATGGGCACCAGGACCCAGGGCCAGCGGCCGGGGGCGACGGGCACCCTGGATCAGTTCAGCCGCGACCTGACCCGCCTGGCCCGGGAGGATAAGCTGGACCCGGTAGTCGGCCGGGAGAAGGAGATCGAGCGGGTCATCCAGATCTTGAGCCGCCGGACCAAGAACAACCCGGTCCTCATCGGCGACCCGGGCGTGGGCAAGACGGCCATCGTCGAGGGCCTGGCCCAGAAGATCGTCCAGAACCAGGTGCCCGAGGTCCTGCGGGGCAAGCGGGTGGTGGCCCTGGATATGTCCGGTATGGTGGCCGGCACTAAGTACCGGGGCGAGTTCGAAGAGCGCTTTAAAAAGGTCATGGACGAAGTCCGGGCCGCCGGCAACGTCATCCTCTTTATCGATGAGCTCCACACCCTCATCGGTGCCGGGGCCGCCGAGGGGGCCATCGACGCCGCCAATATCTTAAAGCCAGCCCTGGCCCGGGGCGAGCTCCAGACCATCGGCGCCACCACCATCGACGAGTATCGCAAGCACATCGAGCGGGACGCCGCCCTGGAGCGCCGCTTCCAGGCTGTCCTGGTGGAAGAACCGTCGGTGGAAGACACCATCGCTATCTTAAAGGGCCTGCGCGACCGCTATGAAGCCCACCACCGGGTGAAGATTTCCGATGAGGCCCTGGAGGCAGCAGCGCGGCTCTCGGACCGCTACATCACCGACCGTTACCTGCCGGATAAGGCTATTGACCTCATGGATGAGGCTAGCTCTCGGGTGCGCCTGCAGGTCTACACGGCCCCTGATGAAGTGAAGAAGCTGGAGTCCCGGCTGGAGGAAATCGAGAAGGAAAAGGCCGCGGCCGTCAACGCCCAGGAATTCGAAAAGGCGGCCTCCCTGCGGGATGAAGAGAAGAAGATCAAAGAGGAACTGGAAGCTAAAAAGGGCGAGTGGCAGAAGGAGAAGGGCCTGGAGAGATCCGTGGTCACAGCCGAGGACATCGCCCAGATCGTCTCCAGCTGGACGGGAATCCCGGTAACCCAGCTGGCCCAAGAGGAAAGCGAGCGGCTGCTGCATTTGGAGGATGTCCTACACCAGCGGGTCATCGGCCAGGATGAGGCCGTCCACGCGGTAGCCCGGGCCGTGCGCCGCGCCCGGGCGGGCCTCAAAGATCCCAAACGGCCCATTGGCTCCTTTATCTTCTTGGGACCTACCGGGGTCGGCAAGACGGAGCTGGCCCGGGCCCTGGCCCAGGCCCTCTTCGGCGACGAAGACGCCATGGTCCGCTTCGATATGTCCGAGTATATGGAGAAGCATACCGTCTCCCGCCTGGTGGGTGCTCCTCCCGGCTACGTCGGCTACGAAGAGAGCGGCCAGCTGACGGAGGCCGTCCGGCGCCGGCCCTACAGCGTCGTCCTCTTCGACGAGATCGAAAAGGCCCATCCGGACATCTTTAACGTGCTGCTCCAGGTCCTGGACGACGGCCGCCTGACTGACGCCAAGGGCCGCACCGTAGACTTCCGCAACACGGTCATCATCATGACCTCCAATATCGGCGCCAGCACCATCAAGCGGGAGACCCTGGGCTTTAAAGCCTCGACCAGCGAAGTGGCGGCCGAGTCTTATGACAAGATGAAGAAACACATCATGGAAGAGCTGCGGCGGACCTTCCGGCCGGAATTTTTGAATCGCCTCGACGACCTCATCGTCTTCCACGCCCTGGCCCAAGAAGACATCCGGAAGATCGTCGACCTGATGCTGGTCGAACTCAACCGTCGCCTGGAGGACAACAACCTTGCCGTCGAGGTAACCGACGAGGCCAAGGAGATCCTGGTCCGGGAAGGCTTCGACGAGGCCTTCGGCGCCCGGCCCCTGCGCCGCGCCATCCAGACCCTTATCGAAGACCAGCTCTCCGACGAAATGCTGGCCGGCAAATTCCAACCCGGCGATAAGGTCCGGGCCGTGGCCCGGGACGGCAAGATCGCCCTGGAAAAGGCGGCTTAGGACCAGGGTCGGGGCCGGTTTGCCAAGGGCAACGATAAATGGGTCAACCCGGCGAAAGTGACTTCACAACCGGCATTTGGGTCGGCTACCGGCGGCACTAAAAAAACACCCGCAACGCGCGGGTGTTTTTTTATAGAAAATGGTTGGTCGGTGAGTGAGCAGGTTTATAGTGTAGAGTGTTAAAATAAAACTACAAATCAGAACCCCGGCTTTGCAGGAGGAATATTTTTCCTTTCCATGCCGCCGGCTGGATCTGCGGGACGTCAGGGGAAGCAGTCTGTTTGGCGATGGGGCGGCCTGCCGGACATTGACGGGCGCATCCGGGGCCGGCGGGGAATCTTCTTCCTGGGCAGTGGTGACTACCACTACGTCGCCTATTTACTGCTGCAGCATATTACTCGTCCCTTTACCCTGGTCCTTTTTGACAACCATGCCGACCTGCTGCCTGCACCAGCCAGCGATCTGCTCGCTTGTGGTTCCTGGGTGAACCGCGCCCTGGAGCTGCCCAATTTGAAGAAAGCCCTGATTATCGGCGCCCGGCCGGATAGCTTTACGGTCACAGGGGTCGCGCCTGACCTGCTGGGGAAGGTCGTATATCTACCTTGGGGCAGTAGCTCTGACCCTCATAATGAAGGCATTCTCCGTGAAAGCGTCGTATGCCTTCCTTTACAAAGACACAAAAAAACGCTGGGGCCGAGGCCCGGCCAACAAAAGTGGCAACTAGTATGGCAGCCAAGGATAGATATTCATGCCGCCGGGCGACATCAGCGGGGAAGCTTACTGGCGTATTGATTGCGTGGTAATTTTAGGGTAAAATGGTGGGGAAAAAGGTTTGCTACGCCTGTCCATAAAGGGAACATTATGAACGAGAAAATAGTCTATTCTTTGGCCGAACGTGTACAGGAGAAGTTTAACCCCGAAAAGATAATTGTTTTCGGTTCCTGGGCAAGGGGGGAAGCAGGGCCGGACATCGATGAGAAGGGATGGTGCTTTATGAACGCGGAGGAAAGAAACAGGATCATATTAGAATAGTAGTAGGGACGTAATCAAGTGAAGGCGTAATAAAAGAAGGTGGGAGCTTTGGAGCGTTTTAAGTTTTACACCTTACCAGATGAAGAAAAGCAAAGCCTTATCACCAAAATCACGGCTAGCTTAAAAGGTCGGGAGGAGATAGCCTTTGCCTACCTCCACGGCTCTTATCTAGGGGAAGGGCCTTTTAAAGATATTGACCTGGCTATTTACCTTCATGAACACGCATTGGGTGATGAAAACTTTCTTTTTGAGATCCACCTGGAGGAGGCTATCAGGACCCATATACCTTTTCCGATTGACGTTCGTATCCTTAATAATGCCCCTTTATCCTTTAAGTACAGCGTAATAAAAAATGGCCGCCTATTAATCGAAAATAACCCCACTACCAGGGTTGAATTTCAGGAGTCTACTTTGGACAGATATTTTGATTTTGTTCCCTTTCGTAAACGCTATTTAAAGGAGACCCTGGGCCTTGAAATATGATACTTTGTTTGATCGGTAGCGCTAAATATCAATTTATTGTCGCAATCGAAGCGGCAATTGATTTAAGCAACCATATCATAGCCCAGAATAATTGGCGGATACCGGAGGATTACGCCGATACTTTTCGCATTCTAGGTGAAGCGGGTATTTTTCCGCCTGAGTTTGTTGCTACCCTTATAAAGATGGCCCGATTCCGCAACCGGTTGGTACATATTTATTGGGATGTAGATAATAATACCCTCTACAACATACTAGAAAATGATCTTAAAGATTTCGACACATACTTAAGGGCAATGACTAAATTGTTTTCTAATGGCAATGGGCTATAATAGGTCCATACTCCTATACGCCCTGCGCCTGGATGGTTGGGAAGCTATTGGGACAAAAAAGGAAAGGCATAATAACCTCCCCATAACCTTTAGCTGCCGGGGCATAATAGTAGTAACAGCGGCGAGGGGGAATGAATATGGCTGACGATAAATCGCTACGGGAAAAGGTATAGAGGAAAAATCCATCTCGGAACTTTCATCGGAACACGGGGTACATCCACCCCAGCTCAATCGGTGGACGGCCCTGGTTATTAAAGAACTACCAAGCCTGTTTACTGATAGACATAATGAAGCCGCCGCTCCTTTTCACCACAGGAGTTTCTTTATCTGGCAAGGCTTCTATTAACCGATATAATTCATCCTGGGCTACGCTCACCATTAGCCACCTTCCTTTCAGCCAAAATCTGTTATTTTGCCGCTTCTTTCCACCATTTTACCCCAGGGCTGACATTTTATCAATATTGCCAGCTACTCGCGCTGATCCTTTATCCTTTCGTCTTTTGCCCTTATTTCAGGCCTTCAGCCGTTGTGCGAGTTTTAATTTTCCAGGGTACCCAGGAGGCAGAAGGGTTTTTCCGCCCGGCGCCCCGCGGCCTCCAGGGCGGCCCGGTCGCCGGCGGCGAGGAGGCAGGTGGCGGGGCCGGCCGACTTTAGCAGGTCCAGCTCCGGGAGGCCAGACCTCCAGTCGATTTGCAGCCTGTATAATGCGGCCAGGTCCCGGGCCTCGGCCAGGATGCCCCGGGAGCCGGCGGGGACGATTTCCCGGATACCCGGCTGGTTGAGGAGCAGGCGCACGGTTTTCAGGTCTACGATTTCCGGGTCGTCGAGGAAGACCTCGGTTCCGACCTTGGGCCGTCCCAGGAGGGCCAGGGTATCGCCGGCAGCCAGGCGTCCCATTAACAACTCCGCGGTTGTTGCCAGGCCGATGACGGTGATCCCTATCCCGGACTGGGTAGTGGGGACGTTTTTTTCGCTGCTGCCGGTGAGGGCTTTCTCCGGGTCGATGCCCAACGCTCGGATCTCGTCGGCCACGCCTTCCCGGATGGCCGCGCCTGCAGGTTCCGGCTCCACGCAAAGGGTGTTGGCAATGCAGGCTGGCCAGGCCCCGGCCGCCAGGACTTTCATCAGGGCCACCCTGGCGGTAAAACGGCCCAGGACGTACCCGGGCACGCGTACCACGTCGGCTACCTTGGGGCCGATAGCCCCGGCGGAGTCGCAGGCGATCACCAAGGACCTTTGCTCATCCAGGTCCAGGATGATCAGATCCCGGTAGCGGCGGGGGGAAAGGGTGGCCGGGGTCATTTCCCTTCACCTTTCCCCCGGCCGGCGGCATAGCTGGCGGGAAATACCCGGCGCAGGCTGGTAAAGGCAGCCGCTGCCAGGGCGATATTCAGGGCGGAAGCGAGCAATAAGGGCACCACCATGGCCAGGAAGAATGCTTTGCCGAACCCCGGCAGGGGGATGAACAGCGCCGGGAGCAAAAGGCCGTTGAGGGCTATTCCCACCCCTATTCCCAACCAGGGGGAAAGGCGGTAAAAGAGAGCAAAGAGGGCGACGACGGCGGCCATGCCGGCGGCGATAACCAGGTGGAGGGGCAGGGTGAGGGGGAACCCGGCGGTAAAGGCGGTGAGCAGGTGCCCCAGGGCTGCTATCAGGGCCCCATCGGCGGGCCCCAGGATGAGGGCGCCGAGAAAGCCGGGAAAAGAATCGAAGGCCGGCGTGCCGGTGATGCTGGGTATTTTTAGATTAGCGCCCACAGTTGACAGGGCGATGAGCATGGCCAGGGTGGCTAGGCGCCTGGCCGTCCAGCGACTTGCCTTGCCGGTCGAGGGAGATACTGCCGGTTTCGCCATGTTTGCTTCACCTTCCTGATATGAAGATTTTGTCAGTGGCAATCCGGGGGGCCGGGTCGCCCCCAATTAAAAAGTCCCCAGCCGTCTTCCGGCTGGGGACTTTACCATCATCCCCGGTTGCTTCTCCCCTTTCCTGGCGAAGGTGAGAGGTCCCATGGACAGGCAGGTCTCCTGGCTCGCGCTTCCTTGTTTTACGATGCCTTCCCGGGAACTATCCCAGTGGCGTTATATCGTAAACTCCACGCTCACAGTGGCGGGACCGCGCCGGATCGCAGCCTGAAAAGGCGGTTACCGGACTTCCCTATTCTTCCCCTTCCGGGACACCTGTCCATTTTCCATATATGGCTGTCAATTATTAATATAATCCACCACCAGGCTTTTGACAAGTCCTGTTTCCAAAACCTACCCTGGAAAGTCCATGACAAATTTGTCGCCGCGAATAGTATTGGGGCTAAGTTGTCCGTTTATTTCTGGCGGAAAAGGCCAGCTCTGGCCGGGTTACCCTGGCTCGCTAGCCAATTGACCGCACCGGTGAGCGGGGCGCGGAAGCTATATAGAAACTATATAAATGACGTCCCCTGCCCATGAACTTGCTGTTGCCGGGGTATACTAGATTTGATTGATAGCAAGGGAGTGGGCATGATGGACGATGATGCTTCTTTACGGGAAAAGGTGCGGCAGCTCCTGCGGAAGGATAAGGACCTGCGCAGTTACGGTTTGAATGCCGACGTGATCGAGGGCGAGGCCCAGCTCCAGGGCATCGTCGATACCCTGGGGGAGAAGGAGCGGGCCGGAGGGTTGATCAGTAAAGTGCCTGGGGTGAAAAGTGTGGCCAATGCCGTGGCTATCAGCACCGACGGTGCCGTCCGGGACGAAGACGTGACCATAGAGGTTGCCGAGGAGCTGGACCAGGACCCGCGGGTGGACCTGCGCCATATTGGCGCCGAAAGCGTTGGCGGCCACGGCACGGTGGTTTTAAAGGGCCGGGCGGAAGACCCGGCCGAGATGGAGGCGGCCCGGGAGGCGGCATTTAAAGCCCGGGGTGTAACCCGGGTAGTGAGCCAGGTTAAGGTAGGGGGAGAGGAAATGAGCCTGGAAAATATTTTCCACAGCCAGGTGAATAACGATAGGGAAGAGTAAGGTTGAATCAGCTGCGGGAGGGCTTTCCTCCCGCGGCTCAATTTATATTTATTGCCATTTCACCTGGATAATATTAAAATAGTATCAAGAAATAAAGATGTACGTTGTTGGGAGGTGATATGATGACGTGGGAAGAGGTAAGAAGGCTTTTCCCAAATAAATATATACAAGCAGGTGTGATACTTGATTTAAAAAGTTTGCGGGTCTATTTCGGGTCTATTTCAATGAGGGGTAAATAATATACCCTTGTCTCACTTCCAGGGAGGCCGTAGTAAAAGAAGGTCAGGGTCGGGTCGTCGTGTTCCGGCCTCTCCGGGTGGCAGGGGAAGAGTTCGATAAAACCGTGACGGCGCAGGTTTGCCGGGGCTTCTTTCGCGAGCCCTGGTATATATTTTTCTATGGACCGGGGAGCGGTTATCCGCACCATGTAATTTGCACGCTCCTCATCTGTCAGGGGCGAGGGCGGCACCCAGTCCGGGAAGTTGCGGCTGCAGTCGCGGCTGAGGAAATCGAATTTCAGGAGCTGGTAGAAGCGATCGAGCTGAGCCTGCGTAAGGTTACGTAAGCACCCTGCTCGTGCCATGATGGCAGCAGGCTGTGCTGCTTCTGTAGGCCTGTGCGCTGGCTCCAGTTTGCTAGGTGTTTCTCCTGGTCTAACCTTTTCCAGCCCGGCCTCGGGGATGGGGATTTTACCGGGACCGGCGGGGGGATTCCCATGGCTGCCTGCCCCATGAATGTTGCCGGCTCCATTCCGGAGGCTACCATGATAATCTGGTAAGGGTTGTATGACGATCCTCGTGGCGATTCCCCGGGTCAGGCTGATGGCAAAGGCCGCCAGGTGGTTAAAGAGATCCCGCTGGCTGTGGCCGCGGCGCAAGAAGCCCTTTGCCTCCCACCAGGCGGCCAGGGCCTCGTAGAGGGCGAAGTAGCTGCCGTCAAAGGCGGTGGCGGCCAGGTAGGCAAAAGCGTGGTCGGCCAGGTGGCTGTTGCCGTAATACTTGAGGAGGTCTTCAATGACGTGGAGGCGCAGCATCTCATCGTAAGCGATGGCGCTGTTGGCCAGGACCTGGTAGGGCGGCCGGTCGAGGAAGAGGTAGCCGAACTCATCGGCCCGGGCGCGTAGGCTCGTGCCTTTCAGGAGTTTCAGAAAGCCGAGCTGGATCTCGTGGGGTTTCAGGGCCGCTACGGCGTCGAAGCTTTCGCCGACTCCTGTGTAAGTTTCCCCGGGCAGGCCGGCGATGAGGTCCAGGTGCAGGCGAATGTTGCCTGCTGCCTGCAGGCGGCGGATATTGGCGGCCAGTCGTTTCCAGTCCTGGCGGCGATTACAGCGGGCGTTCACCCTGGCGTCAATAGTCTGGACGCCGATTTCAAACTGAAAGAGGCCCGGTGGTATCCGGCTTAAAAAGGAAAACATCTCGTCGTCCAGGTGGTCGCCGGCGATTTCAAAATAAAAGCGGGCTTTGGGCCGGAGGGAGAGGAGATACTCCCAGAGGGCCAGGGCCCTTTCTTTATGGGCGTTAAAGGTGCGATCGACAAACTTAATCTCCCGTACCCCGGCCGCCAGCAGCCGCGCCAGGTCCTCCTGCACCCGTTCCAGGGAGAAGTAGCGCACTCCCGTCGTGGTAGAGGAGAGGCAGAAGCCGCAGGCGAAGGGGCAGCCGCGAGAGGTTTCGTAATAGACAGTACGCTGCCGCAGGTCGTTACCGCTAGCAGCCAGGTCTTCTGCGTAGGGAAAGGGAATAGGGTCAAGATCTTTATGGCGAAGGAGAGGGCTGGTCCCCGCCCCCTGGCGATCGGTAGCCAGGGTGGTTTCCTGGCCGGAAATAGTACCGGGCCGCGCCGGGGGGCTGGCGAACGGGGCGCCTGAAGTGGATAAAATACCCGGAAAGATAACTGAGGCCGGCGGGTTGATGACAACCTTCCCATCCTGCCGCCAGGCCAGGCCGGGAATGGCGGCCAGGGGTCCTCTGGGGACGCACAGATTTTCACCCTCAACCGCACCCGGCATAGTACCTGTGATCAATTGCTCCATAAGGGCGCGGAAGGGTACCTCCCCCTCGCCGATGATGATCAGATCGATTTCCGGATGCTGGGCGAGAAAGTCCTCCACCCCAAAGGAGATTTCCGGGCCGCCGCAGAGGATGGGTAGGTCCGGCCGCACCTTCTTCAGAATAGCCGCGACGGCCAGGGTGGACTCCAGGTTCCAGATATAACAGGAGAAAGCCACCAGGTCGGGCCGGTGGCGGTAAATAGCAGCAGCGATATGCCCGGGGTGGTCGTTAATGGTGAACTCATCCAGGACGAAATCTAGGGGCAGGTCGCGGCAGCAGGCCCGCAGGTAGCGCAGGGCCAGGTTAACGTGGATGTACTTAGCGTTGAGGGTGGTTAACAGAATACACAAGGGCTGATCGTCCTTTTTTAGGTTGACGTTAATATCCGTTACTGGCTGAAACCTGTTCTTCGAGAAGCCCCTCATGGGGGAGGGGTTAATTCCTCCTCACCACGAAACTAAGAAAATGCTGTCTGAAGAGCTGGCGGGTACAGGCGGAAGGCGACTGGGTTCGAGGCGTCTGATACTTCTGCGAAGCCGTAGCGAGGCAGCGGTGGGAGAAGAAGCCAGACGGTACCTGGCATATCGGCTTACATACTTGCTTCGGGCTCCACCGCTAAGATTTCCAGATTCCCCAGGCACTCCTTGACGAGCTCCGCCACGGCCAGGTTTTCTTCGGCCGCCGCCACCCGTGCCAGGGACGGCCGGGTGGCCGGGTGCCTGGGGACGAAAAGGGTGCAGCAGTCTTCGTAGGGCCGGATGGAGATGTCGTAGGTGCCGATGCGCCGGGAGACCTCGATGATCTCGCTCTTATCCCAGGCTACCAGGGGCCGTAGGACCGGCAAGTCGACTACCTGGTTGATGACGGCCATACTCTGCAGGGTCTGGCTAGCCACCTGGCCCAGGCTTTCTCCTGTCAGTAAGGCCAGGGCGCCTTCTTGCTCAGCCACAGCCTGTGCAATACGAAACATCATCCGCCGCATGATGGTGACGTAGAACTCCTGCGGGGAGTACTGGCGGATGGCCTTCTGGATATTGGTGAAGGGGGCGATAACCAGGCGCAGGGGGCCACCGTAGCCGGCCAGGACCCGGCAGAGGTCGAGGACTTTTTCCTTGGAGCGCTCGCTAGTAAAGGGGAAGCTGTAGAAGTGGAGGGCCGTTAGCTCCAACCCCCGTTTCATCCCCATGTAGCCGGCCACCGGGCTGTCGATGCCACCGGAGATGAGGAGCAGGCCGCGGCCGGTTACGCCTACAGGCAGGCCGCCGGGACCGGGGATGGTGCGGGAGAAGATGTAAGCCCCTTCGTCGCGGATCTCCACGTAAATATAGCAGTCAGGATGGTGAACGTCCACCCGCCGCTTCGGGCTGTGGCTGAGGAGGTAAGCCCCCAGCTCCTGGTTGACCTGGGGCGAGGTTAAAGGGAAGTGTTTGTTGGGCCGCTGGGTTTGGACCTTGAAGGTGGTGCCGGGGGTGTCCGCCAGGACGGCCAGGGCTTTCTCCTTGATGGCCGCCAGCTCCAGGGGGGCGGTGACTACCGGACTCAGGGAGACGATGCCAAAGACCCGCCGCAGCCGCCGGCTGACGGTTTCCAGGTCGTCGTAGAGCTCGACAAAGATGCGGCCGAAGGTTTTACGCATTTTATGAGGCGGCAGGTCGGCCAGGGCGCGGCGCATGTTGTCCAGGAGTTTATCCTCGAAGTAAGGGCGGTTATTACCTTTGAGGCTGATTTCGCCGTAACGGACCAGGAGAGATGTATACATGTGATTCCTCCGAAAATAGGGTTCTACCAAAAATGGATATGACTTACATTATCGCTGCGGGGCTGGCGGCTACAGGCTCCAGGCTCCGGTGGTTCTCGGCTAGCAAACTATACGCTCAGCCTTCCTCGGCGGCGGGGGTGGCTTGGTTTTATCCCTTTGATCAATCATAACGGGGCGTGGTACTTCTATTTTCTAAAGCCACGTTACGATCCCCATCCCGTTCACCGCCGCCGCGCTACGGCTTCGCTAAGTTTGCTGGCGCCTCGAACCAAGTCGCCTTCCGCCTGTAGCCGCCAGCCCCTGCCTCCACCTGCATTTTTATCCTTCGTGGCGGGGACGGCAGCCACCATGAGGGGCTCCACTAAAAATAGATAGGCGAAATAGGAGGTGTGGCTTCCTTACAGCGACCATAATTCTTGCACACATTCTTTAAAGGCAGCCACGGTGGGTTCTACCTCTTCCGGCCGGTTCAGGGCGCCCAGGCTGAGGCGGATGGCCCCCTCCTGGCGCCAGCGTTCCAGGTGCAGGGCCTGGAGGACGTGGCTGGCGTCCTGGTGCCGGGAGTGGCAGGCCGAGCCGGTGGAGACGTAGACGCCTCGCTGTTCCAGCATGTGGGCCAGGACCTCGGCCCTTACGCCGGGAAAGGAGACGTTCAGGATGTGCGGTGCGGCCGCCGCCGGGTCGGGGCCGTTGATGACGGTGCCGGGGATCTCCGCCACCAGCCGCCGGGCGAGCTCGAGCTTGATCGCCTGCATTCTGGTAGTCCGCCGGGCAAAGTCGGCCGCGGCTAGTTGGGCGGCGACGCCGAAACCGGCAATCCCCGGGGTATTCTCCGTACCGGAGCGCTGGCCGGCCTCCTGGCCGCCACCGGTCAACAGGGATTCCAGGCGCAGGCCTTCTTTGATGAATAGCGCGCCAACACCCTTGGGGCCGTGGATTTTATGGGCGCTTATGGAGAGGAGGTCTATATCATCCCGGTGGCAGTCCAGGGGGATCTTGCCGTAGCCCTGGATGTGGTCAACGTGGAAGACGGCCCGGCTGCGGCTGTGGGCCAGCCGGGCTATCTCGGCAACAGGTTGCCGGGAGCCGACCTCGTTGTTGACGCTCATAATGCTGACCAGGATGGTATCCTCCCGCAGGGCTGCCTCCAGGTCCGTCGACCGCACCAGGCCCCGGGCGTCCACAGGCAAGTAAGTTACCTCGTAACCTTCGGCCTCCAGGCTACGGCAGGTAGCCAGGATAGAGGGGTGCTCGATGGTAGTGGTAATTAGGTGTTTTCCCTGGCGCCGCCGCGCCCGGGCTACTCCCCGCAGGGCCCAGTTGTTAGCCTCAGTGCCGCCGGAGGTGAAGTAAATTTCCCCCGGCCGGGCGCCGATGAGGATGGCCACCTGGCGGCGGGCCTCCCCCAGGGCTTTTTCCGCCTTGACCCCCAGACCGTGGAGGGAAGAGGGGTTGCCATAGTTTTCCGTTAGCATCTCATTGATGACAGCTATGACCTCCGGCAGGGGTGCCGTAGTAGCGCTATTATCTAGATAAATTATGGGCGGCAAATTTACGACCTCCAGGATAACTCGACCCGAACTTATTTTCGCCGGGCCCGGCTGGCCCGGCGTTTTCTATTATTATACAACAATTATCTCCAACTTAAAGGCCCTGGCCACAGCTCTAATTATTTTCGTGGACTTCACACTCTATTTTACAGTAGACGCCCATGTCGCCGGGCAGCACCAGCAGGGGATGAGAACGGTAAGCGCATAGCGCACCTCGTAATTTAGCCAACCAGCTTAGACACCACTCCCCAACCATCAGCATATTGTAAACTAATCTCCTACCCTTAATTTCCGGTGGATTCCTTATAGTGGCGTGCACCGTTAACACCGCCACCAGCAATCGGGAGAGATGAGAGGCAGGCCAGCTTTAATCTGAAACTGGCGCAGCCAGTTTCCGCAGGACTCCCACCTCTCACCTCCCACTTCTCACATCTCATTTTGGGGGAGTGTGTCGCCTATGCACAGGATAGAAAAGGCCTTGTCCAGGCATCAACTGGACCTCATGAGCCTGCCCAATGTCGTCGGGGTAGGTAAGGGTTATAAAAGTGTCCGCGGCGAGGTGACCAAAAAGCCGGCCTTGATTGTTCTGGTGGAGAAGAAGCTGCCTGCCAATCGCCTGGAGCGGGGGGCCAGGGTGCCCCAGGTTTTAGATGAAGCTGAAACTGATATCCTAGAAGTGGGGGAGTTAAGGCTCCTGGGACGGACCGATTATCGCCGCCCGGCCCAGCCGGGGATGAGCATCGGCCACTATAAGATCACCGCCGGCACCTTCGGGGCAGTGGTGAAAGATCGCAAAACAGGGGAGCCCCTGATTCTTTCCAATAACCACGTTATGGCCAATATCAGCAACGGTCGCGATGGCCGGGCCAAGATCGGGGATCCCATCCTCCAGCCCGGTCCCTATGACGGTGGTACCAGTGAGCAGGTAATCGGCTACCTGGAACGTTTTATCCCTATTAATCCAGTTGTCCAAGAGGTTACCTGTACCCGGGCCCTGCGCCTGGAAAAGATCCTCAACCGCCTGGTGCATCTGGTCCGCCCTTATTACCAGGTGCGGATGCAGAAAATAACGGCCGTGGCCAACATTGTCGACTGCGCTGTAGCCCGGCCGGTGAAAAAGGACGCCATTCGGCCGGAGATTTTGGACCTGGGGACGGTTAAGGGCGTCCGGGAGCCCCAGATAGGGATGGAAATAGTAAAGAGCGGGCGCTCCAGTGGCATTACCCGCTCTACCGTCAAGGTTCTCCAGGCTACGGTAAAAGTAGTTTTGGAAGAAGGATTAACCGGTCTTTTCAGTGACCAGTTTGTTACCGGTCCTATCGCCCAGCCGGGGGATAGCGGCTCCCTCATCCTGGATAAGGAGAACTACGCCGTCGGGCTCCTCTTTGCCGGTTCCGACCAGACCACCGTCGGCAACTATATCCAGAACGTCCTTGACCGGCTGGAAGTGGAGTTTTAGCCACTTACATGGTCAACTGGCCGCCAGGGACGTCGACGATTTGCAGCACCCTTTCTTCCTCACCGGTCTGGGCATTGATGTAGGTGAGGTAACTGGTATTATCTAAGCGCGTTTTAATCTCATAGGTCAGCTTTTCGCCGCCCCCGGGCATGGGGATGAGGGCCAGCCTGGTACCTTCAATCTTCACACCGGGGTTTATTTTTGCTCGGGCCTGCTCGGGTGTCAGCTTTGGCCGGGGCAGGTCCCGCTGGTGATGGGCCATATAATAAGGTGTGGCATCCCAGCCGGTGATTTCGCCGTTATCCAGGGCGACCTTGACCTTGACCTGGTCCGGGTAGAGGAGGACATCCCCTTCTTTAGCGGCGAAGGTGATGACCTGGTTGTTGTCGTTACGGACCATATAGGTCGGCTGCATATCACCGAAGCCCTGGCTTTTTAAGAAGGCCCGGGCTTTTTCCAGGGCTGCATTGGCGTCCAGGGACGGCGCCGTCACCGGGCGGGGGTTAAGGAGGGAAATAATCTGCCCGCCCTGCTTGCTGACGTCGACATTGACAATGACATTGGGCCGCCTGCTGTCCATTAACCGCAAGGCAAAGGCCGGGATACGGCCGTTGCTGGTGCGGGTGGCCTGGACCCGGTAGCTGCTGTTGCTGGCAGCGTTACTGAAGTTGGTAGCGCGGCGTTCCGCCTCAGCCTGGATAACCTCGCCGCCCCCCAGGCCCAGGGGCTGTTGCTTCTCCAGGTGGCTGGAAAAGGGGCCGTCATAGTTCAGACTAGGGAGGGTCTGCAGGTGCCGGTCGGTATTAATGAAACCATCCAGGGGGCCGGGGCTGGCCTGGGCGGGGATGGCCAAGCGGGCGATGGTCCGGGGTAGGGCTGGCATCCGGGCGCCGTAAAAGCTGCTCCAGCGTAAGGCTTTGTCAGCTACCTGGCCCTCGGTCTGGTGCAGGGAAGCGGCCAGGCGCTCCATCTCGGCCTTCAGATTGCTCAATTGCTGCCGTTCCTGGGGAGTCATTTCTTCACCCCGGGCCAGTTTTTGCGCCAGGTAGTTATTGTAGTCGCTGGTCTGGGAGAGAAACTTACTAGTATTCACCGGCTTAAAACCCGGGGTGGGCAGCTGGCCCAAAGAGTTTTGCGCCGCGGCTGCCTGGTTCCAGGCCTCCGTTAGGTGGACGGCCTGCTGGCGGGGGGAGTTGCTGGCCAGGGTTTTGCCCATACTCACCTGGGCCTGCTCGACATAGCTCAGGAGGTTGTAAAAATCGCGTTGGCCGCCGGCCTCTACGGCGTTGGCCAGGGTGAGGCGATTGGCCCTTTCCCACAGGCCCCAGCCGACGGCTACCAGCAGGGCCAGGGAGAGCAAGAGGGTGGTCAGCTTCCGTGTCAAAGTAAACACCTTCCTTATACCATTTTAAATACCATTTTAAATACCATTTTAACGGGCGAAGACGTGGTTGCCGATCTGGGTAATGATGGTCCGGGTCCAAATCCAGGGACTAACCTCTTTAGACGGGTTCCAGAAGAATAGGGCGCCGTAGGTCGGATCCCAGCCGTTCAGGGCATCGGCCGCCGCCCGGCTAGCGGTTGCCAGGTTGGTAACCTGCCAAATGAGGCCGTTGCTTACGCTCTCGAAGGCCCAGGGTTCGAAAACAACTCCACTGATGGTTGAGGGGAACAGGGGGCTGCGGACCCGGTTCATGACTACGGCGCCTACGGCTACCTGGCCTTCATAGGGTTCAGTACCGGCCTCGGCGGCGATGAGCCGGGCCAGCAGGTTCATTTCATCGCTGGTACCCACCGGCGTCCCGGCCTGGGTGGGAATCGCGCCAGGAACCTGTCCCTGGCGCTGGTAATGCCAGAGGAAGGCGCCCATCAGAATGACGGCCAGGAAGACCGGTAGTAAGATGCGTAAACGACGGGGATGCATATTCCTTTCCTCCCAATTTTTTAATCACCTCTAGTTTGGATGGGCCGTCGGCAGCTTATGCAGGACAGGAGTGAAATTTAGGAATCAATCCCGGCATAAAAAAAGAGCCCCCAACCAAGGCTCACAGGATCGCGACGCTATGCTATGCTCATAGGGGCCGGTGGATACAGACTTCGGGCTCCGGGTGCTTAAGCGAGCAAACTTGGCGCTCAGCCTTCCTCGGCGGCGGGGGTGGTTGCGACGGGGCGTGATACTTTTCGTTTCTTAAGCCACGTCATGATCCCCATCCCGTTCACTGCCGCCTCGCTACGGCTTCGTTAAGTTTGTTTACGCCTCGAACCAAGTCGCCCTTCGCCTGTACCCACCAGTCCTTAACCGCAGACTCATGACGAAGATGGATCATACCGTGCTAACTATTGCGAAAGCGGCTGCCGCGGCTGTGCTGCGGCGGCTCTTCTTCTTCCCGGGAAGGGCTTTCCTCCGGCGCCTCCTTTTCCCTGGCAGCCTTATTCTCCCGGGCACTCATGAGCAGGTTCATCAGGCTCGTCAACAGGGCCGGATTTTTACCCAGGAGCCCGGCCAGTTCCGCCGACGGCTTGAGGTTGCCGCTGGCGGCCTGCCCCAGGACGGCATTTAAGGCCTCCTGGATAGTACTCCCGGCCCGCGCCGGCGCAGCAACATTGCCGTTAAGGAGATTTAGTATGCCGAGCAAATCGACCAGGCCGACCAGCCCAGCCAGTTCATTAAAGCTCAGAGACTGCTGCTGCGGTCCCAGCAGCTGCAGCAATACCGCGACGAGGTCGGTTTTTTCTACCTTTTCTACCTTTTCCACCTCAGGTTCAGGCCCCCTTTCCCTGTGCATTCACCTGGCAGCGGCGATGCAATCAGGTCCCATTTAAATATATGCCGGCGCCGGGAAAAGCTGCGCTGGCACCAACCATCTTTTCTCTGCATATTTTTAACTAAAGAGGCAACTTTTTAAGATGGGGGGTTATACAGGTGGTAGACCATATCGTGGATCCCAACCTCCTCGCTGTCATCCAGAGCCTGAAACCTTATATGAACCGCCAGGCTCTGCAATGTACCGAGGTGGCGGAGACCCTGCTGGAGGTTCTGGCCAGCGAGCAGGCCCAGCGGGTCCAGGAGAAGCTGCAAAACCTCCGGACGGAATATAAACAGACCATCCAGACAGCCAGGTTAAAGCAGAAAGCAGCCGGCAAGAGCGACAAATGAGAGGATGACCAGAGAGGGCGGGACCCTTTCTCTCTTTTTTTAATTCTGATTCTTCTGCTGCTGTCTACCGGCGGTTTCCCCGGGCCCGGCACCTCTCCGGGAAATAAGGTTAAGAATACTGCAGGTGCAGGCGGAATTTTCCGGCGCTGGCTGGCGGGTCGCCGGGGCAGGGCGCAGGCCTTTCACCTTTCCCTCCGGCCCTCTCCGGGAACGGCGCAGCTGCTACCGGGACCCTGGCTCCGGCAGCGGTCTTTCCAATTAGGCCGGCCGGTTGCCCTGGGGAACTGGGCCCGGCGACCGAGGGCCTTTCTCCAGTGGGGGGGCGCTGGGGGGAGTGAACGACGGTCAGGCTATTTAAAATTACCTCTTCTTCCCAGGCTAGCCGGCCGTTTTCATAACGGCGGCGGCGGATTTCCGCCCTGGGGATAAAGGCTGAAACTTCATGGGGTAGGTCGTAGGTCAGGCGGCGGATAACGTGGATGACGGCACTATCCACCTGGAGTTCCACTTCGTCGGTGTTGAAATGGCAGTCAGGCAGCAAGGGAAACACCTCCTTTGCTGCCAGTATATGTTAGACGGTTGGGCCCGGGACTTACTTTCTCCATAAATAGGCTTCTGCCAAAAATTGTTGCCACTTACAGTAACCGCCATAGGGCTGGCGGTACAGGCTACAGGCTCCGGGTGCTTAAGCGAGCAAACTTTGCGCTCAGCCTTCCTCGGCGGCGGGGGTGGCTCGGCTTTATCTTTTTGTTTAATCATAACAGGGAGTTGTACTTCTCGTTCCTGATGCCACGCTACGATCCTCATCCCGCTCACCGCCGCCTCGGCTCAAGGCTGCGCTGAGTTTGCTGACGCCTTGAGCCAAGTCGCCTGCCGCTGTACCCGTCAGCCCCTGCCGCCACCTGCATTTTCATGGTTCGTGGTAGTCGGCCGGGGGTGATGGGAGAAAGGGCAGCCAGAAAATGTCAGGGGCCGGTTTCCCTGCAGGGGAACCGGCCCCATTTTAACTGGCTTTGCTGACTTCGGGGGTCTTGCTCTCTTCTTTGGCCTTACTTTTATATTCCGAGCTGCGGTTTTCAGTGGTGTAGAAACCGCCGGCCTTATAGATAACATTAACGTTATGGCTGATTAGCCGGTGGACCGGACCCCCGCAGGTGGGGCAGTGTTTTAGCGGCGTGGCTGTGATCCGTTGCTCCTGCTCAAATACCCCGCATTTGCTGCACCTGTACTCGTATACTGGCATCATTACCACCTCAGCTGGTCGATATAGTTCCAGCATTGGTTATACGCCAGGAAGCCAGGTTTGTCAAGACCACCCTTTAGCAGCCCCGGGGGCCTTGGCGGCATCAGATATACCTATGAAAAACGAAATATTAACCACAACTTGCCGGGCTACTGGAGCAGGATTCAGTCGTCGGGTGGCGAATACTTTCTTTTTGTAGCCTTTGGTAACCTTCACTGGAAGAAGGGATCATATCTTGTCACGCTGGCGTTACCAGACACTGCTGTGGATGGTAGTGATCATTGCCACCCTGGCGTCCGGGATAGTGCTTACGAACAGAGTTCGGCTGGAGGAAGCCAATAAGACAGTAACCTTGGCGGTGGATTTCCAGCAGGTGCAGAAACTGGCCCAATGGAGTGGTTTGAATTCCAGGGAAGTTTTGGACCGCCTGCAGCAGGAGGGCGTTAACGCCGTCCTGTTTAAGGAACAGACCATCGATGATCTCCAGCCGCGGGCCTGGGTCGAGGGTGGGTCCCAGGCGGCCCTTACCCTGCCGGCCCTGGGCCGGGAGGTGCGGCCGGAATACACTTATATCCTGACCCGGGAGCGGGAGTTGGCGAAGCGCCTGGAACTGCAACTGGAAAATAAGATTACCGGCCAGGTGCAGGTGCTGGCTGCCGGTGATGTTACTGCCCTGGGCGTTCCCCTGGCGGTGCAGGAGTTAAGGGAGGTAGGCCTGGGCTTCCCGGCCCGGGACATGGCCACGGTAAAGGAGCTGGGGATGTTCGTCGTTCCCCAGGTAAAACAGTGGTACGGCGCCAATCCGGCCACCCTGGCGGCGACCCTGCGGCCCTTGATGGATTACCGGGATAGTATCGCGGCCTTGCTTTTTAATGATAAGACCCTCCCCGGTTATCCCCGTTACCTTTCTAACCTGGCCGCCCAGGTGGAGCAGCTGGGGGTTCCCTTGGGCCTCATCGAGTTTTCACCCCAACAGGGGCTCAACCAGCTGGCCCTGCTCCTGGATAAAAAGGCTATCCGGGTGCACAGCATCAGCGCCGGGGAAATGGACGCCATGACCCCGGCCGCAGCCCTGGAGCGCCTGGACCTGGCGGCCCGGGAGCGGGATGTACGCCTGCTGATTGCCCGCTTTAAGTTTAACCCGGGGTCGGCCAGCTGGTTGCAGGATAACCTGCAGTATGTGGGGGACGTTAGTAAAATGCTGGCAGCCGACGGCCTGGCCATCGGCCGGGCCCGGCCCTTCGCTCCTTTTCCTTACTCCCGGCTTTGGGTGTTGCTAATCGGGTTCGGGGTGCTGGCTGCCGGGGTGCTGTTGCTCGGGCAACTGGAACTGCTGCCGGCCGGCCTAATCCTGGGCCTCTTAGGGGTCCTGGTCTGGACGGGGGTCCTGGGGCTGAACCACCAGGTACTCCTGGCGCGTAAGGCCATGGCCCTAGGGGCGGCCGTCATCTTTCCCACCCTGGCCATGCTTACGGCCTGGTCGCCGGAGGGCCGTGGCTTGAGGACCAGCCTGGCCCTTTTAATCCGTACGGCCCTAATCTCCTTACTGGGAGCGGTGGCCATCGCCGCTATCCTGGCGGATAACACCTTTTTCCTCAAGATTAATGCGTTCAGCGGTATCAAAATCGCCTTTATCCTGCCCTTAATTATCTTTACCCTGGCGGTTATTATCCGGCAAGAAGGGCGGCGCACCGCTACAACCTTTCGGGGCTGGCTCGACGCCAATTTGACTTTGAAGCTGGTGCTCCTGGCTGTGGTGGTGGCCGCTGCCGGTCTGGTTTATATCAGCCGCAGCGGCAATGAAGGGGTCGGCCTGTTGCCCTTCGAAGGCCAGATGCGTTCCTTCCTGGGTAATGCCTTACTCGCCCGGCCGCGGACCAAGGAGTTTCTCCTGGGGTACCCTTTCCTGCTCTTGAGCCTGACCCTGGGTTACCAGCACCGCTACCTGCTCTTCTGGCTTTTAGGCCTGGTGGGGCAGATCTCCCTGGTCAACACCTACTGCCACCTGCACATCCCCTTCCTAATCTCCCTACTCAGGACCTTTAACGGTCTCTGGTTGGGCCTGATCCTGGGTGTAGTGCTGGTTTTAGTAGTAAGGTTGGGGCAGCGGTTTTTGGGGAGGCCTAGGCCATGGCCCGGGCAGTAATCTCTGGCTACTACGGCTTCCAGAATGTCGGTGACGAGGCCGTCCTCTATAGTATTATCGCCGCCTTGAGGGACCTGGCCCCGGACTTGGAGCTCACCGTCCTCTCCCGGAACCCGGCCCAGACTGCGGCCAGTTACGGCGTGCAGGCGGTGGATCGCTGGCACCTGGCCCGAGTGGCCGGGGCCATCCGCCAGGCCGACTTGGTGCTCAGCGGCGGCGGCAGCCTTTTTCAGGATGTCACCGGGCCCAAAAGCCTGCTCTATTACCTGGGCATAGTCCTGCTGGCCCGGTTATGGCGCAAGCCAGTGGTTATCTACGCCCAGGGGCTGGGACCTCTGCAGCGGCGCTGGAGCCGCTGGTTGACACGCCGGGTATTAAATGAGGTCCAGTTGATCACCCTGCGGGATAGCGAATCGCGCCAGCTCCTGGAGAAGCTGGGGATCAGGCGGCCGCCGGTCTACGTTACCGCCGACCCGGTCCTGGGCCTGGACCCGGGGGCGATGGATTTGCAGCCAGGTGATGCTAAATGGGAGCAGCTGAAACTTACCAGTCCGGTGGTGGGGATCGCTGTGCGCTCCTGGCCGGGGGCCGGGGAGTGCTGGCCGCCCCTGGCCCGGGTAGCCGACGACCTGGTTGCCGGAGGGTGGCAGGTTTTATTTTTGCCCTTTCATTTTCCTGCTGATGTCGACGCCTGCCGCCAGGTAGCCCGGTTGATGCACAACCCCGCGGTTATTATAAAAGAAAACCTGGACCTGCCCACCTGGCTGGGTCTTACTGGTCGGTTGCAATTTCTAATCGGCATGCGCCTGCATGCCCTCATCCTGGCAGCCATTATGGAGGTGCCCTTTCTGGCCCTACCCTATGACCCCAAGGTGGCGGCCCTGGCCCGGATGATGGAGCAGCCGGCGATGGGGTGTTTAGCAGGTATTAGCTATCATGGCCTTGGGGCCGCCGTCAAGGCCGCCCTGGCCAATCGCGAGGAACACGCCCGGCGGCTACGGGCCGCGGTGGCCGAGCTGCGACCCCGGGCCCTGGATACCGCCCGCTTGACGTTAGAATACCTGGTGAAAGGAGTAAAGGGCTGATTCTTAGCCCTGTCCTATGGCAGTTGCGAATGATAGTAAATTCAGCCGGGGACCTGAGGGGACCCCGGTAGCCCGTATGGCCAGGGCCGCGGGGATAGTGTTGGTTTTAAACCTCTTGAGCCGCGTGCTGGGCTTTGTGCGTGACGCCAGTATCGCGGCCCGTTTTGGTGCCGGGCCGGCTACAGACGCCTACCTGGTGGCTTATACCATTCCCTTCTTCCTCCAGACGATCCTGGGAATGGCCTTTGTCACGGTCATGGTGCCGGTGGTGACTACCTACCTGGTCCGGGGTGACCGCGATCAGGGCTGGGCCGTGGCCAGCGCTGTCGGCAATTGGACGGCCCTGACCCTGGGTTGATTGACGGTAGCGGGTCTGGGCCTGGCGCCCTGGCTGGTCCGCCTCATGGCCCCTGGCTTCCCGGCACCGGTCTTTGACCTGACGGTAAAGCTCACCCGCATCATGTTCCTTTCCCTGGCCTTCATGGGTACAGGGATGCTGGTCAGCGGTATTTTAAACGCCGGTTACATCTTTACCTCCCCGGCCCTGGCGCCGGCGGTGAGCAACCTGGTCATCATCGGCACGGTGATCTTTGCCGGTTCTACCTTCGGGATTACCGGCCTGGCGGTAGGTACGGTCCTGAGTTTTGTCGCTTACCTGTTAATCCAGCTCCCCGACCTGTCGCGGTTGCACTTTCGCTACACCTGGCGCCTGATGGCCGGGCACCCGGCCGTCCGACAGATCGGCCGCCACCTCTTGCCGGTCTGCTTTAGCCTGGCAGTAGTCCAGCTCTACCTGGCGACGAACCGTTTTTTTGCCTCTAACCTGGTCGCGGGGAGTATCACCGCCCTGGACTTCGCCAACCGCCTGGTCAGCCTGCCCCTGGGGGTCTTTGTCGCCAGCGTTACCACCGCCATCTTTCCCTCCCTGGCCGAGCAGGCGGCCCTCAATGACCGCCGGGAGATGGCCCATCTTACCGACCGGGGTCTGGGACTGGTGGCCCTGACCATTTTACCCGCAGCAGCCGGCCTCATCGCCCTGCGGGTGCCCCTGGTACAGCTGGTCTTCCAGCGGGGGGCCTTTGACCCAAGGGCTACGGCCATGACGGCGACGGCGGTACTCTTTTATGCCGTCGGCCTCCTAGCCCAGGCCATGCACCCCATCCTCACTCGGGCTTTTTACGCCCTCCAGGATGTGGTCGTACCAGTAGTCACCGGGATCCTGTCGGTTGGCTTGAATATTTTTTTTAGTTATCTCTTGGCGCCGCGCCTGGGACACGGCGGCCTGGCCCTGGCCAATTCCCTGGCGGCCAGCATCTACGCCCTGATGCTTTACCTGGCCCTTTACCGCCGCCTACCGGAGCTCAAGGCTGCGGTCCTGGTGAACACCATGGTACGCATCGCCCTGGCGGCCCTGGGGATGGGGCTGCTGGTCTGGTTGGCCGGGTCCGGCTGGCATGTTTTCACCTGGTCGCGGCCGCTTTTGGGCCTGCTGGTACGGATGATGGTCTTAATGGGCGGCGGGGTGCTGGCCTTCTGGGGCCTGGCCCACTGCCTTAAGATTGAAGAAGTAAGCTTTATCAGCGCCATGATCCGGCGGCGGCTGCAGCGGTTTTTTCCCGGATGGCAGGAATAAAGGGCTAAATGGCGAATACAGTTAATACTATTGAGTCTAAACCATGTTATAATAAGCGGAGTGGCGTTATGGATTGGAACGCTATTCAGGGGATCCTGCCCCACCGTTACCCCTTCCTGCTGGTGGATCGTATCCTGGAGGTGGAGGCGGGTCGGCGGGCCGTAGGCCAGAAAAACGTCAGCGGCAACGAATGGTATTTTAGCGGTCATTTTCCCGGACAAGCGGTCATGCCCGGGGTCTTAATCATGGAGGCCCTGGCCCAGGTCGGGGCGGTGGCCCTCCTCAGCCTGCCGGATTTTCAGGGCCGGGTGGCCCTTTTCGGCGGCATGGATCGAGTGCGTTTTCGTCGCCAGGTAATTCCCGGCGATGTTTTGCGACTGGAAACAGAGATTATGAAACTCAAAGGCCGGGTCGGCAAGGGCTACGGCCGCGCCCTGGTGGGGGAGGAGCTGGCTGCTGAAGGCGAACTCCTTTTCGCCGTGGGTGAGCGGATCGAGTAAAAAAGGAGGAAGCGCAGGTGGATATCCTGGCCCTGGCATTAGCCGGGATAGTTAGTTTTTTATTAACACCTTTACTTTGCCGACTGGCTCCCCGCCTGGGGGCCGTCGATAAACCCAATGGCCGTAAAATTCATCACACCCTGATGCCCCGCCTGGGCGGGGTGGCCATTTATGCCGGCTTTCTGGCAGCCTACTGGCTGGGAGGTGCCCATTTCCGGGAGTACCCGGGCCTCCTCCTGGCCGGGAGTTTTATCCTGGTAGTGGGCATCATCGATGACATCCGCTCCCTGAGCCCCCGCCTGAAGCTCCTGGGTCAGATTGTAGCTGCAGCCATCCTGGTGGCCTTCGGTGTCCGGGTGGATTTTCTCACCAACCCCTTTAGCGGCCTGGTCCTCCTCGGCAAACTGGCCATACCGGTAACCATCCTCTGGCTGGTGGGGGTTACCAATGCCCTGAACCTGGTCGATGGCCTGGACGGGCTGGCGGCAGGCACCTCCCTCATCGCCGCTGCCACCATTGCCGTAGTAGCCTGGTTCAATGGTGAATTGGTAGTGGCCTTTCTCTCCCTGGCCCTGGCGGCGGCCACCCTGGGTTTCCTGCCCTTCAATTTTCACCCGGCGCGCATCTTTATGGGCGACAGCGGTTCCATGTTCCTAGGCTTTAACCTGGCGGCCCTGGCTACCATCGGCCTGACCAAGAGCGCGACAGTTATATCCCTCTTTATTCCGGTAGTAATCCTGGGGTTGCCCATCCTGGACACCCTGTTTGCCATTATCCGTCGTTTCCTTAACCACCAGCCCATCTTCGCCCCGGATAAGGGCCACCTGCACCATCGCTTGCTGGCCCAGGGCTGGAGCCAGCGCCAGGCAGTGGGCATCATCTACCTGGTCAATATCTGCCTGGGAGGGAGCGCCATCCTCCTCAGCCGGGTAGCCACGGACCAGGGGGTCTTGATCCTGGTCGGCCTGGCAGTGATTATTTTAGTTGGGGGTGATAAACTGGGGATCATTGGCCGGTCTGGCCTGTCCAGGGCCAAGGCCCGGCATAATACCCTGCATATGTTCTAGTCAGATAGCACCTGTACCGGCAGGAAGCGGCCGCAGTCTTTTAACTGCGGCCTTTTTGCATTGATGGCGTCCCAGGGGAAATAATACAGGAAGGAAAATTACCTGGAACGGGGGTTTGGGAATGCGCGACCTGCTAATTGAGGGCCTTTTAATCCTAGCCTTTATTGTGGCCGGCACGGGCCTGCTTTTCTACCTGCATAAGCGGGAGTTATTATAAAAGGAGGCGTTACCCGTGAAATTCCTGGAGGTATTTCTTCAAACAATCCTGGCCTTTTTTGCCATCCTGATATATACTCGTATACTAGGTAAGCAACAGATTGGCCAGCTGACCTTTTTCGAGTATATCAATGGTATCACCTTTGGCAGCATCGCTGCCGTCCTGGCTACCGATACAGCACCGAACCAGACGTGGATGCACTTCCTGGGTTTAACCCTTTTCGCTTTCTTTACCTGGCTGGCCGGTTATGCTGCCCTAGTGAGCCGACCGGCCCGGAAGCTTATCTCCGGTGAGCCAACAGTTGTCGTGCACAACGGTAAAATTTTGGAAGAAAATATGAAAAAGATGCGCTATAATTTTGATGAGCTGGCCATGCAGCTACGGCAAAAAAATGTCTTTGATATTGCCGACGTGGAATACGCTATTATGGAGCCTGACGGGGACCTGAGCGTCTTGCTGAAGTCCCAGAAACGGCCCCTTACGCCGGCCGACTTGCAATTGCCGACGGAGTACGAGGGGGTGGCTACCGAGCTAATTGAAGACGGGGAGATCCTTTTCCAGAACCTGGAGCAAAACCACCTGGACGAAAAATGGCTTATCCAGCAGCTCCAGGCTCAGGGGATCCAGGATATTAGCCAGGTTGACTACGCCGTCCTGCGGAGCAATGGTTCCCTTTACGTTAACTGCAAGGAAGACGATATTATCAACCCGGTTGATATTACCGACGCCCCGGAGAGCCCGGTAAAGACGGAGAAGGAAGAACAGGACCGGCCTTGAAGATTTCACTAGAAGTCTATTTCCCAAGGAGGCTACAGCATTAATGCCTATCAAATTTGGTACCGATGGCTGGCGCGCCATCATTGCCGACGAGTTCACCTTTGCCAACGTCCGTCTGGTGACCCAGGCTACGGCCAATTACCTGCTCCAGGAGAACGGCCCCGGGCAGCTCATCATCGGTTACGACAACCGCTTCCTGGCCCCGGAATTCGCCTGCAGTGTGGCCGAGGTCCTAACGGCCAACGGCTTTACCGTCTACCTGCCCTCCCGTTCTGTGCCCACCCCGGTGACGGCCTGGGCCATCAAAAAATACGGGGCGGCCGGGGCCTTAATGCTCACTGCCAGCCATAACCCCCCCGCATACTGCGGCCTGAAGTTTATTCCCGAGTATGCCGGGCCGGCCCTGCCGGCGACTACCTCCGCTATTGAAAAGGAGATCGCCGCTGTCGGGACCGGGGGCGAGGTCAAGACCCTGGACCTGGATACAGCCCGCGCCAGGGGGCTGGTCCGGGAACTGGAGCCGGAGGCGGCCTACCGGGAATACCTGCGCCGTTTGATTGATGTTGGGGTCCTCCGCAAGGCCGCTTTAAAGGTTGTCGTCGATCCCCTCTACGGGGCTGGAATCGGCTACCTGGAAGATTTTTTGCGGGCGGCCGGCTACCAGGTCGAAGTTATACATAATCACCGTGACCCCCTCTTCGGCGGCGCCCTGCCGGATCCCAGCGCCCGGGGCTTGGAGGAATTAAGCCGACGGGTTCGGGAGACAGGTGCCCATCTGGGCCTGGCCCTAGATGGCGATGCCGACCGCTTCGGGGTGGTAGATGGGGATGGGACTTACCTAACGGCCAACCAGGTCCTGTACCTCGTCCTGGCCCATTTAGTCCTGGACCGGCAATATAGGGGTCCGGTGGCGCGGACGGTGGCCACCACCCACAATTTAGACCTTCTGGCCCGGGCCCACGACCTGGAGGTAATAGAGACCCCGGTGGGTTTCAAGTATATCGGCGCGGCCTTGCGGGAAAAGGGTTGTATCCTGGGGGGTGAAGAGAGCGGGGGCTTAAGCATCCGGGGACATATCCCGGAGAAGGACGGCATCCTGGCGACATCCCTGGTGGCCGAACTGCGGGCCGTTCAGAACCGCAGCCTGGGGGCGATTCTGGGGGATTTACAGTCGCGTTACGGGCAGTTAGTTAACCAGCGCTTGGACCTTAAGGTAGATCCGGTTGCCAAAGAGCGAATCCTCCAGGAGTTACCCGGCTTTGCCCCGGCCAAGGTAGCCGGGATAGCGGTAACCGGCCGCCTGACGGTGGATGGGATGAAACTAACCTTGGCGGATGGCAGCTGGGTCCTGTTGCGGCCCTCGGGCACCGAACCCCTCCTGCGTCTTTATGTGGAGGCGCCCGACGGCGAGCGCCTCCACCGGATACAACAGGATGTAACTGCAGCCCTCAGGATTTAAAGTAAAGGGAGTATTCGTCAGGCGAGAGTTCCCGGTAACAGTTGGGGCAAAGGGAACCCTTGCCCGGAACATCAATTGCATTTTCTAGGCTGAGGCGCTCGATCAGGCTCAAGGAAGCGCCGCAGCGCAGGCAGGCATCGCCGCTGGCTGCCACTACATTCACCTCCTTCGCACCCCCGCTGATCGGCCGGCATAGGATGGAGCAGGGGGTGAGGGACTATGGGTTACCAGGCACCGGTAATCTTGCTGGTAGCAGTTGTTTCCCTGGTTGGGGCTTATGGCTGGCTCTGGTGGCGGCAGCGAACCGGGAGCCTTAATTACCGCTGCCTAATTATTCTGGTGCGCCAACAGGGAGAGTTCCTGGAAGGGCTCTTGCGTCACCTGTGTCGCCGGCGTTACTGGCATGGGTGGCCTTTGGAGTTCTGGGTAGTTGTGGAAGAAACCTGCGAAACAACCACTACTATCTTGCGTCATTTTAACTATCCCTATCCCTGCTACCGGATGCTTGTTACCCCGGTGGTAGCGACAACCATCCCGGCCTTACCAGAGCCCGGCGGGGTTATATTAGATTTGACGCAAGAAGCGAATTACTGGCAGGCGCGAGCCAGATTATCCCAGGTTTATCAAAAATGTCAAATCAACTAAATCAATAGAAGGAGAAATTTATCTAGGTGGCGAATACAAGTTGTAGTTTGATTTAAGGGGATTAGACCCATGGGCTACAGGCTCAGGCGGGCCGGTTGGACGGCAGGGGTATTTATTGTAGCTGGGAGTATTTTTTTATCCCTGGCGACACTACCAGCCCCGGCCGTCTTCTGGGGATTAACCTGGGGTGTAATTAACGGCCTGGCAGTCTTGACCGGGCTTGACGGCACCAGCTTTATCCGGCAAGCTTTCCTCTTGGGACTCAATCTGGTACTGGTAGGCGGCTGGCATTTTTACAGCGTTGAACCAGCGGCGGCTACAGTACCATTTTTCCTGTTTCTACCGGTGCTGGTACCCCTTTACCGGGGGCAAAGGCGGGTAGCTCTGGCGGGCTTGTTTGCCGGTGTCCTCCTGGGAGGTTATTTCCTGCTGCGTGATAAGGCGGTTGACCTGACCCGGTGGGCCCTCCTGGGTGGCTGGGCCGCCGTGGCGGCCTTTATCCTGCACCTCTGGTGGGAGCTGGTGGCCAGGGCCAGGCAGGTGGTTGCCTTGCAGGCCGAGGTGGCAGACGCCGGCCGGGAATACCAAAAGGCCTGCGCCCGGTTGGCCACCATGGAGATGGCGGCCATTACCGATGATCTAACCCGGATTTATAACTATCGTTACTTTGAGCGCACCCTGGACAATCTATTGATTCCCGGGCAGAAGCCCCGTTCTCTGGCAGTCCTGATGCTGGATATTGATCGCTTCAAAGAAATTAATGATGCCTTTGGACACTTGACCGGCAACCGGGTTCTGGTGGAACTGGCCGCCGTTTTAAAAGAGCAGACCCGGGACCAGGATATTGTCACCCGCTTTGGCGGGGAGGAATTCGCCGTTATCTTACCCGACACCGACTATCACGGCGCCCTCCAGGTTGCCGAGAGGATCCGCCAGGCCATAGCCGGGCATGTCTTCCAGGGCGGGGGGCAGCCCATCCACCTTACTGTCAGCACCGGCGTAGCCGTCTGGCCGGAGGACGGCAGCGATAAAAATGAAATCATCGACCACGCCGACAGCGCCCTTTACCAGGCCAAGACCACCGGCCGCAACAGCGTCTGCGCCTACCGTCTCCTCCAAGGGGGGCGCGCCGTCCATGGCTAAGGGCAGCAGTTACGGGCAGCCAATTTTTTGTTGGCAAGGCATCATCTATCTGGTAAAGGGTAAGGGGAGCTGCCGGGCCGGGTTGAGCCATAACCCCGGCCTGGATCTTACCTTCTGGCGGCAGCGTGGTTACCAGCAGCTGGAGGTCCTAACACCGCCGTTACCCCTGGGGACGGCGGTTTTTTTACATAATCAAGTGGCCGGGTGCCTGGCAAAAGGGGAGCAGGGGTTTAAGTACTCGCAGGTTTTGGCGGCCCTGGACCGGGGCTGGTCCAGGCTGGGTCTGCCCCCCGGGCCCCGGGCCGGGAAGCTAACCATTGCACCCCTGCCACCACCCCCGCCGGCGGAGCTGGCCCTGGTCAGGGAGGTTCTGGCCGGCAGAATTCTCTGGCGGGAGGAATTGGCCTGGGCCCTGGCAGAAAAGAAGCTGGGGGTTAATACACCCCTGGAGGATCTCGGCCACTGGCTCTACCTGGCCGGGGAAATTGAACTATTTCCCGGGGTGGGGTACGACCCCGACGGCCGGCCCCGCTGCCGGCGTTGCGGCCAGGCTACCAGGCTGGTAAAGGTCTCCTGTACCGCCTGCGGGCAGGTCGACTGCTTGCTTTGTGAGGGGTGCCTGGCCATGGGCCAGTCCCGCCGCTGCCGTCCCCTTTATGCCCGGCCCCGGCCAGCTGGCCTTAATCCGCCGGCTCGGCCCCCGGAAATATGGCGGCCCCGCCTCCAGTTCGACCTGACCCGGGCCCAGGCTGATGCCTACCGGGAGGCCGAGGGATTTGTCAGCCAGGATCAGGCCAGAGAGTGCCTCCTCTGGGCCGCCTGCGGCGCCGGTAAAACAGAGGTAGCTTACGGCGCCATTGCTGCTGCCCTGGCCCGGGGACGTCATATCCTTTATGCCTGTCCCCGGAAGGAGGTTATCCGCGAACTGCACCTGCGTCTTCAGAAGGTCTGGCCAGAGTTATCCCTAGAGGCCCTTTACGGTGGTAGCCCGGGGAAGTTTGGTACGGCTGACCTCACCCTGGCTACGACCCACCAGGCCCTGCGTTTTTACCGTTCCTTTGACCTGGTGATCCTGGATGAAGTCGACGCCTTTCCCCTGGCCGGGGATCTCATGCTCTACCATGCCGTCGCTCGGGCCCGCCGGGAACAAGGCCAGACCTTGTGGTTAACGGCAACCCCGCCGCCGGAGCTGATAGCCAGGGTCCGGAGGGGCCGGCTGGCTGTCATCTATCTCCCGGCCCGGCACCACGGCCACCCCTTACCCCGGCCGGAGTTTATCCGGGAACCCTTCCTGAAGCCACCGGGTGATGGTCCTTTGCCCCGCTCCCTGGTAAGGGGGGTCACTACGACCCTGGCGGGGGGACTTCAGCTCTTAATCTTTGTCCCGGCCGTCTATATGGTGGACCAGGTCGTTGGCTGGCTGGCAGCAGCCTGGCCCGGCCGGGCCCCGGCGGGTGATTGGATCCGGGGCTGCTACGCTGCCCACCCCCGGCGGGAAGAGGTTATCGCCGCCTTTCGCCGCCGGGAGTTTCCGGTCCTGGTGACTACTACTGTTATGGAGCGGGGGGTAACCATTCCCCGGCTCAATGTCCTCGTCCTCTATGCTGATGAGGAGCGAATCTTTACGGCCAGCACTCTGGTCCAGATTGCCGGCCGGGCCGGCCGTTCGGCCGAGTATCCCACCGGTAGAGTGTGGTTTATAGCCCGGCGCCTGAGCCCGGCCATGGCCGAGGCTGTGCGCCAGATCCGGGAGTTTAACAACCTGGCCCGCCGGCGAGGGTACCTTAAATAGAAGTGGGATAGGGGAGGTGGGAAAATTGTAGAAACCGGGGCTGGAGGTTACAGGCGGAGGGCGACTTGGTTCGAGGCATTAGCAAACTCGAGCTGTGCCGAAGCGAGGCGGCGATGAACGGGATGGGGATCGGTTTTTAGTTCATAGTTCGTAGGGGCAGGTGATGGCGCGACGTTTACCAATCTCCTCTTCCCTCAAGGGAAAACATGCGCCGGGTGTGGCCGGCCGGTGGGCCGGGAGTTATTCTGTCCCGCTTGCCGGCGGCAAGTATATTCCTGGCGGGAGGAGTATCATCCCTGCCGGTATTGTGGCCGCCTTTTGCCGGCCGGGGCGGGGGATATCTGCCGCCACTGCCGGGAAGAACGGCCGCCCTTCCAACGGGCCCGGGCCGTGGGAGCCTACGGGGGCATTTTAAAAGAAATGATTTGGGCACTGAAATACCAGGGTCGTCGTTCCCTGGCCGGGCCCCTGGGCCTCCTCCTGGCCGGGTTAGCCCTGAAAGAGCTGGGTGACGTTGTTCCCCAGCTGCTGATTCCCGTGCCTCTGACTCCTGCCCGGTTGCAGTCTCGGGGATTCAACCAGGCGGAACTCCTGGCCCTGTCCCTGGGCCGGGAGTTGGGCCTGGTCGTTACCGGCCGGGTCCTGGCCCGGGTGCGGGAAACTACCCCCCAGGTTGGCCTTTCCCGGCAGGCCCGCTGGCAGAACCTGGCCGGGGCCTTTCAGGTGCTGGAGTCCGGGCTTATCAGGGGGCGGCGCCTGCTCCTGGTAGATGACGTGCTGACTACCGGAGCCACAGCAGTGGCCTGTACCGTTGCCCTTCGCGCTGCCGGGGCGGTCAGCGTCCGGGTTGTTACCCTGGCTACGGGGTTCGAGGCTATTGCCAATATTTCGCCATGATTAACCGAAACAGATTCCTCATTCGACAAGAAATTAAGCTTTTAACAGACCCGTCCACAGGAACAAGGTAGTGATTGCAAGTTATTAACAGGGTTATCCACTTTATCCACAGGTTTGGGCCGGTAACACCTCGAGAACGAAGGCTGTTTTCGACAACCAAAAATTAGCGATAATTTTGCCCGCTATAGATATTTGCCGTTTCGTGTTTACCAGAAGTAGATTTGACAGCCATCTTTAACCATGTTACAATTGGTTTGCTTGAGGGTGCTCCCGACCCCAAGGGAGATCTATTTTAGGAGGAATGTTGACAAGATGCAAGGCAAGGTTAAGTGGTTTAATCCGGAGAAGGGTTACGGCTTTATTGAAAGGGAAGACGGTAAGGACGTTTTCGTCCACTTCTCCGCGATCCAGGAGGAAGGCTTTAAAACCCTGGCGGAGGGCCAGGAGGTCGAGTTCGACATTGTCGACGGGCCCCGCGGTCCCCAGGCAGCCAATGTAGTTAAGGCCTAGTAAATCAGGCCCCGGCATTGTCCGGGGCCTTTCTGGTATTTAAACAGTGCCCTGCTGTTTTTTGGCGGCGGCCAGGGGCAGGACTGCCCGGTGACTGCGAAACTTTTTCCTACCTGCCGGCAGGAATTTCTCCTTTGATGGGGAATAATAGTAAAAAGGGGTCAGAAAGGAGTGCTTCCAGGATGGAATTAGTCATCCGCGGCAAAAACCTTCCGGTGACCGACGCTCTACGGCAGTATGTCGCCAAACGGCTGAGCAAAATCGAGCGTTACCTCGACGGTGTCGCTGAAATCCAGGTCAACCTGGCCCTGGCCAGGGAGAAACACGTTGTCGAAGTAACCATTCCCATGAATGGTTACCTCCTGCGCGGTGAGGAAGCCACCGGCGATATGTACGGTTCCGTAGACCTGGTAGTCGAAAAATTAGAGAAGCAGATCGCTAAATATAAGACCCGGCTGAGCAAGAAATTAAAAAACGGCACCCTGAAAGAGCTGGCCGCCGAGCACCAGGAAGTAGCAGCCGACCCGGAACCACGCTTGATCCGGACCAAACGCTTTGCCATTAAACCCATGCCGGTAGAGGAAGCCATCCTGCAGATGAATCTCCTCGGCCATAGCTTCTTTGTCTTTTCCAACGCCGAGACGGAAGAAGTCAATGTCCTTTACCGCCGCCGGGATGGTAACTACGGTTTGATTGAGCCGGAGTATTAATATAAAGATATCTGGAGGTTTTGGGAGAAATTGGCCGCCAGAAGGCCGATTTCTCTTTTTTAGCGGCTTTTTTAAGTTTCCCGGCAGGAATTCTTTTAGCCGGGGCGAAATATAAAATAAAGCAAGGGATAATCGCATTCAAGGGATGAGGCCTTTGACGGAATCGAGAAAGAACAAACCGGGGCCGGAGGACTACGAGCGGATAATCTGCCAGATTAAGGGGGTACTAGGGGCGCGCCTGGTGACAGACAGCAACGGTGATCTTAGCGAGATACATATCATGGCCCTTAGTGGGCGGAGCCCCAAGCAGATCGTCCGGGACGTAGAATCGGCCATTCTGGTACAACTGGGGGTGGCTGTAGACCATAAAAAGATCAGCATCGTCCAGGTAGAAGACCCGGCGCTCCCTGGGGAAGTCAGGGAAGACAGGGCCATGTATACGTCCACCAGCTGCCGGTTACGCCTGATCAGCATTAATCTTTTTACCCGGGGCCCGGAGGCTGAGGCCACGGTGGAAGTGGAAGTCGGCAGCGGGGGTGGGAGTACGGTTTACCAGGGGCACGCCTTTGGCCCCAATGCCCCGGAACATAGCCTGCGCTTGGTGGCGGCGGCTACGGTCAACGCCTTGACGAAATACTGCGGCAGCAACTGGAGCCTAGCCCTGGAAGACCTGGTCTGGGTGGAGGTAGCCCACCGCCGGGCCGCCCTTTGCGCTCTGATCCTAGTTACCGCCGTGGGCAGCGAGTACCTGGTAGGGGTAACCCTGGCCGAAGGCGATGAGCGCCAGGCTGCCGCCCAGGCTGTCCTCCATGCCCTGTCCTGCCGCTTCTGCAACCTGCAGGGACTGCGGAATGAATGATTGTCACTTGTAGCCCTTCGTGTTAAAATATACAGAGCAGGTTTTTCTTGAAAGGAACCAGCACGGTTCCTTTTGTGTTATGTTTGGACCTTATTGGCAAAGGAGGGCTAGGAGAGTGTTAGGTTTACTGCGTAATCTCCTTGATGATAATGCCCGGGATATAAAGAAACTGAGCCGCCAGGTGGAAGCCATTAATGATCTGGAACCCGAGATCCAGGCCCTGAGCGACGGCGACCTCCAGGCCAAAACAGGCGCATTCCGCCGGCGTTTGGAAAATGGTGAAAACCTGGATAACCTGTTGCCGGAAGCCTTTGCCGTCGTCCGGGAAGCTTCCCAGCGGGTTCTGGGCCTGCGCCACTTTGACGTCCAGCTGATGGGCGGCATCGTCCTCCACCAGGGACGCATCGCCGAGATGAAGACCGGTGAAGGTAAAACCCTGGTGGCCACCCTACCGGCCTATCTCAACGCCCTGACCGGCCAGGGCGTGCATATTGTTACCGTCAACGATTACCTGGCCCGGCGGGACAGCGAGTGGATGGGCCGCATCTACCGTTTCCTGGGGCTGAAGGTCGGTCTTATCGTCCACGGCCTGGAAGCAGCGGAGCGGCGGGAAGCCTATGGCGCTGATATAACCTACGGCACCAATAACGAGTTCGGCTTCGACTACCTGCGGGATAACATGGCCCTGCGGCCCGAGGAGATGGTCCAGCGGGAACTGAACTACGCCATTGTCGACGAGGTGGACAGCATCCTCATCGACGAAGCCCGGACGCCGCTGATTATCTCTGGCATGGCGGAGAAGCCGACGGAGATGTATTATACCGTGGCCGGGGTTATCCCGCGGCTCCAGCCCGACGTGGATTATAATGTTGATGAGAAGGCCAAGGTGGCGACCCTGACGGAAGCCGGGGTAGCTAAGGTAGAGAAGATGCTGGGGGTCGGCAACCTCTACGACGACGCTAACATGGAACTGGCCCATCACGTCAACCAGGCCCTGAAGGCCCACACCCTGATGAAGCGCGACCGGGACTACGTGGTCAAGGACGGCCAAGTCATCATAGTCGATGAGTTTACCGGCCGCCTCATGTTCGGCCGCCGCTACAGCGAGGGGTTGCACCAGGCCATTGAGGCCAAGGAAGGCGTGAAGATTGAGCGGGAGTCCCAGACCCTGGCGACTATCACTTTCCAGAATTACTTCCGCATGTATGCCAAGCTGGCCGGCATGACCGGCACGGCGGCCACCGAGGAAGAGGAATTCCGCAAGATCTATAACCTGGACGTGGTGGTCATTCCCACCAATATGCCCATGATTCGCAAGGACTACCCCGATGTCGTCTACCGGACGGAAAAGGGCAAGTTCGAAGCAGTGGTGGAGGAGATCCGGGAACGCCATACCAGGGGCCAGCCCTTGCTGGTAGGCACCATCTCCATCGAGAAATCGGAACGCTTGAGCGAGATGCTGAAACGGCGGGGTATCCCCCATCAGGTTTTAAACGCCAAATATCACGAAAAGGAAGCCGAGATTATCGCCCAGGCCGGCCGTTTGGGCATGGTGACCATTGCCACCAACATGGCCGGCCGGGGCACGGATATTATCCTGGGGGGCAACCCCGAGGCCCTGGCCAAAGAGAAGATGCGTCACCAGGGTTACAGCCCGGAACTCATCGCTGCGGCCACGGCCCTTAAGAGTGAGGACAGCGATCCGGAGATCCTGGCCGCTCGCCAGGACTACCAGCGGTTCCTGGCCGAGGCCCGGCGGGAAACGGAAGCAGAACACCGCCAAGTGGTGGAACTGGGCGGGCTGCATATCATCGGTACCGAACGCCACGAGAGCCGGCGGATCGACAACCAGCTGCGCGGCCGCGCTGGCCGCCAAGGGGACCCGGGTTCCAGCCGCTTCTATGTCTCCCTGGAAGACGACCTGATGCGCCTCTTCGGCTCCGACAACCTGACGGGTATCCTGGACCGCCTGGGGATGGACGACAGCACGCCCATTGACCATCCCCTGGTATCCCGCTCCCTGGAGCAGGCTCAGAAGAAGGTTGAGGCCCATAACTTCGACATCCGCAAGCACGTCCTGGAATATGATGACGTCATGAACCAGCAGCGGGAGATTATTTATCGCCAGCGGCGGGAAGTCCTTACCGGGGCCGACATCCGGGCGACCATTGAGGATATGATCAACACCGTCGTTGACCAGACCATCGACCGCTTCGCCGGGGAGAGTAAGTACCCCGAGGAGTGGGACCTGGCCGGCATGCTCGACTACGCCGAACAGCTCTTCCTGCCGGGCTGCGACCGGGAGGCCCTGGCAGAAGAGATTAAAGAACTGGAGAAGGATGAGGTTTACGGCTTCCTGCAGGAAAAAGCCCAGGAAGCTTACCGGCAACGGGAAGAGGAACTGGGGGCCGAAACCCTGCGGGAGATCGAGCGCCTCATCCTGCTGCGGGTGGTGGACACCAAATGGATGGACCACCTGGACGCCATGGATCAGCTGCGCCAGGGCATCGGCCTGCGGGCCTACGGCCAGCAGGATCCACTGGTAGCGTATAAATTTGAGGCCTACCAGATGTTTAACGACATGATTGCCTCCATCCAGGAGGACGTGGTCCGTTACCTGTACCGGGTGAAGGTCGTCCAGCCGGAGGCCGAACGCCCCCGCCAGGTGGTAGAAAACCGCTATGCTGCCGAAGCCGCCGGTCCCCGGCAGCCGGTGCACCGGGAACCCAAGGTGGGCCGCAACGACCCCTGCCCCTGCGGCAGCGGCAAGAAGTACAAGAAATGCTGTGGCGCCGGAAAATAGATAAACATTTGCGAAGGAGTGAGCCTGCTATGTTACAGGATTATAAAGGCCGCCTGGAAGAATTAGACCGGCGGCTGCAAGAACTGAGGGTTTCCCTTTGACCTGGAAGCCGCTAATGACGAGGTAGAGCGCCTGGAAAAGGAGATGCTCACCCCGGGTTTCTGGGAAGATCGGGCCAGGGCCGAGGCCGTCGGGAAACGCCTCACCTATCTCAAGGAAAAGCTGGCCCACTACCGGGAACTGGAGCAGGCTTGCAGCGACGTCCAGGAGCTGTGGCAGCTCGCCCTGGCGGAAGAGGATACCTCCCTGGAAGGGGAGATCGCGCGGGAGCTGGCGGTCGTCGAGGGTAAAGTTGAGGGGCAACTGCTGGCTACCATCTTAAACGGGCCCTACGACCGCCACAATGCCATCCTTTCCCTGCACCCCGGTGCCGGGGGTACGGAATCCCAGGACTGGGCCGCCATGTTACTGCGCATGTATAACCGCTGGTGTGAAAACCGCGGTTACCAGGTGGAACTCCTGGACTACCTGGAAGGCGAGGAGGCAGGGCTCAAAAGCGCCACCATCCTGGTCAAGGGTGAGAATGCCTATGGTTACCTCCAGGCTGAGAAAGGGGTCCACCGCCTGGTGCGTATCTCCCCCTTTGACGCCGCCGGCCGGCGCCATACCTCCTTTGCCTCGGTGGACGTCATCCCCGAGGTGGAGGCTGACGAGGAAGTAGACATTAACCCGGATGAATTAAAGATCGATACCTTCCGCTCTCAGGGGGCCGGGGGGCAGCACGTCAACAAGACGGACTCGGCGGTGCGAATTACCCACCTGCCGACGGGTATTGTCGTCAGCTGCCAGAACGAGCGCTCCCAGCACGCCAACCGCTTGGCCGCCATGAAGATCCTCCAGGCCCGGCTGGCGGCTTTAAAACGCCAGGAGCAGGAGGCTGAACTGGCCCAGATCCGGGGCGAACAGCGGGAGATAGCCTGGGGCAGCCAGATCCGCTCCTATGTCTTTCACCCTTACACCCTGGTCAAGGATCACCGGACCGGGGTGGAGACGGGTAATATCCAGGCCGTTATGGACGGCCAGCTCGACCCCTTTATCCAGGCCTATTTACACCTGCAGCAGAAGGGTGAATAAGGTACTTTAAAGCCCGGCCAACGGCCGGGCTTTAATCTTGACATTCAACCGGGTCTGGTATAGGATGGAATAAAGCCTTTTTGGTCTTTTGGGTATACCGGCAGCTTAATTGGGGATTACTAAATTAAACCCGAACAGGGAAGGAGAGGATCGCCTTGATTAACGCCCGTGCCCATCTTGAGCTGGCCAAAAAGTATGTCACGGAAAAAGTCCTCCAGGAAGCCTTCAACTACATGGAAAAAAACCCGGAGGAGAATTTCCCCCGCCTCCTCAACGCGGCCCGGTTGCTGGCCAGGGAGGAAGTCCACAAACGGCAGATCGCCAAAGTGCTGGAGGCGTACCGCACCAACCCCAGCATCCATACTTATGTGAACCGCCTCTTCCGGATGCACCCCAATGTCAAACAGCGCCTGATTTATAACTGGTTCGTCAACGCCATGCTCCTGGGGATCCCGCGCCAGCATCAGGTTTCCCAGGAAACCGGGGTGCATATACCCAACTTCTTTCTCCTGGATCCCACCAGTGACTGCAACCTGCGTTGCCACGGCTGCTGGGCCGGAGAATACGCCCACCATGACACCCTGGAGCTGGACCTGGTAGACCGCCTTTGCCGTGAGGCTAAAGAGGTCGGTATCTACTGGCTGGCCATGTCCGGGGGTGAGCCCTTCCGCTGGCCCCACCTTTTTGAACTGGCCGAGCGTCATCCGGATATGGCTTTTATGCTCTACACCAACGGCACCCTGATTGATGACGCTGTAGCCGACCGCCTGCTGGAGGTAGGGAATATTACACCGGCTATCAGCCTGGAGGGCTGGCGGGAGCGCACCGACGCCCGCCGGGGCCGGGGCGTCTTTGACCGGGTAATGGCGGCCATGGACCGCCTGCGGGAGCGGGGCCTGGTCTTCGGGGTTTCCATTACCATCACCCGGGAAAACGCCGCCGAGATCACCAGCGATGCCTTCATTGATTTCCTGGTGGAGAAGGGTGCCGTCTACGGTTGGAGCTTCCATTATATACCCATCGGTCGGGAGCCCAATCCGGAACTGATGGTTACCCCCGAGCAGCGGGCCTACCTGGCCGGGCGCATCCCTTATATCCGTAACCATAAGGGCCTGCAGATTGCCGACTTCTGGAACGATGGTGAGCTGACTCTGGGTTGCATCGCCGGCGGCCGCCGCTACTTCCACATAACCGCCAGCGGGGCAGTAGAGCCCTGTGCTTTTATCCATTTCTCGCTGGATAACATTAAGGAAAAGAGCCTGATGGAGGTCCTCCAGTCGCCCCTCTTCCGGGCCTACCAGCGGCGCCAGCCCTTCAGTGAGAACCTGCTGCGGCCCTGTCCCCTTATCGACGTTCCCGCCGGCCTGCGGCAGATTGTGGCTGAGACCGGGGCCCGGCCTACCCACCCGGGGGCGGAAACAGCCCTGGGCGGTGCCATCGGCGCCTATCTGGACGCCAATGCTGAGCGCTGGGGCCGGCTGGCCGACAAAATATGGCAGGAACGCCACCCGGCACCGGAAAAGGAATTGACAGCAGGAAAGTAAGGGTATATGCTGAAGGTATCACCTAGGGGGAGAGGGAGGCTTATGCTCACCGGGCGGCGGCGCCAATTTCTGGATAAAATTAAAAAACTCTACCAGGAAACGGAGGCTCCCGTCCACTATATTACCGTAGCCGAAGGGCTCAAGGTTAGCAAGTGGACAGCCTACGACGTGTTACTAGAACTGGAAAAAGAGGGTTTCCTGGAACGACAGTATATAGTTAACAGTAATGAGAAATCCCCGGGACGCTCGATGATTATGTTTGTGCCGGCGCCGGTAGCAGCCGACGCTGGGGGTAAAGGGGGCGGCACTGCCACCCTGAGCCTGGATTGGCAGCAAGCCCGGGCCAGGTTGCTGGAAACCTTGAGCAACCTGTTACCCCGGGAGGCAGGACGGGTGGCCGGGGAGCTGCTCCAGGAAATGCGGGAGAAAACCCACCCGGTGATCACCAGTGCTTACACCCTGACCATCCTGCTGGTCTACCTGAAATCCCTGGGAGAACGAGCCCTGCAGGTGGTGCGCCATGCCCTGCAGAAAGCCCCCCGCCCGGAAGCCGGCCTCTTCCTGGCCACCGGCACGGGCCTGGGCCTGGCAGTCAATATGCTCCCCCAGAACCCCCTGGCCGGGCAGCTGGCCGGTTATTTAAGCCGCCTGCAGGAGCAGATTGGTAAATTGACCGGTAGGGAGCATAAACTCCTCCTTGATTTTTTACACGAAGCCCTGGAACGGGCCATCTAAAGATATTCTTAAGCCCGGTGCTACCTGAAAGCCCGGGCTTTTTTACCAGGGAGGGCCGGTGGATGTCCCTGCGGCGCCGTTATATCCATTTTAATCGTTACCGCCAGGTGGTTAATGTTCTGGCCCGCTACGGTTTTGGTTACTTCCTCGATCAGGTCGGGTTGGGCAACCTGATCCTGCGGCGAACGCGAGAAGACGCCCCCCTGTCCCTGGGCCAGCGCCTGCGTCTGGCCCTGGAGGAATTGGGCCCTACCTTTATCAAACTAGGCCAGCTTTTGAGCACCCGGCCTGATTTGCTGCCGGCGGATATCGTCGCCGAACTGGCCCACCTCCAGGACCGGGTGCCCCCCTTCCCCTTCCCCCAGGTGCGCCAGGCAGTAGAGGAAGAATTGGGCCAGCCCCTGGAGGAGCTCTTTACTACCTTTACGCCCGAACCCCTGGCTGTGGCCTCCATCGGCCAGGTCCACCAGGCGACCCTGCCCGGCGGCAGCCAGGTAATCGTCAAGGTCCAGCGGCCCGGCATCGCCAAACAAATCCGGATCGACCTGGAGATCCTCTTCGATCTGGCCCGCCTGGCCCAGCGCCATACCCCTTACGGCCAGATCTATGATTTCAATCAGATGGCAACCGAGTTCGCCTGGGCTATGACGGCCGAGCTAGATTACACCCAGGAGGGCCGCAACGCCGACCGCTTCCGGGAGAATTTCGCCACCGATGCCAGCGTCTATTTCCCTGCTGTTTACTGGGATTATACCACCGAACGGGTCCTGACCCAGGAGTATGTCGCAGCTGTAAAGCTCAACGACCTGGCGGAGATCGACCGCCGGGGTTATAACCGCCGCCGGATAGCCACCCACCTGGCCCGGGCCGTTTACCGGCAGGTGCTGGTAGACGGTTTTTTCCACGGTGACCCCCACCCGGGCAACCTGGCCGTTTTGCCCGGGGAGGTCATTGTCTTTATGGACTTCGGCCTGGTTGGCACCCTGGGGGAGGAGATGCAGGCAAAGTTCGTCACCCTGATGCTGGCCATTATCCGGCGGCGCAGCCAGGACGTCCTGCGGGCCATCACGGCTATGGGCGTGGTGCCCGCCGAAGCGGATCGGGGAGCCCTGCGGCGGGAGATTGAGGACCTGCGGGATAAATACTACCACCTCTCCTTCCGCCAGATCAGCCTGGGCCAGGCCATTGAGGAGCTTCTCCAGCTGGCCTTCAGGTATCACCTGCACCTGCCCCCGGAGCTGACCCTCCTGGGGAAGACCATGCTCACCCTAGAGGGCCTGGTCCGGGAGCTGGACCCGGAGCTCGAACTGGCCGAACTGGCCGAACCCTACGGCCGGGAGTTGTTGCGGCGCCGCTTCAGCGCCCGCTCCCTGGGGCGGGAGCTGGTGGAAAACCTGACCTTCGGCTGGGAAACCCTGCAAAGCCTGCCCCGGCAACTCCGGCACCTCCTGGACGTGGCGGAAAGGGGCGAGCTGACCCTGCGGGTTGAACCGTTGAAACTACGGGGTCTAATCCGTCAGCTTGACCGGATCAGCAACAAGCTGACCATGAGCGTGGTCCTGCTGGCCTTCAGCATCATCATGGCCAGCCTGATTATCAGCACGGCCCTGGGAGCGCCGGCCAACAGCCTCTTCTTTCGCCTGCCGACCCTGGAGATCGGTTTTGGCGCCGCCGGCCTCATGCTTTTATGGTTGCTGGTGACCATCTGGCGAGGTGACCGTGATTAAATAACCATCCCGGCCACCGGGGACCGCCCCTTGAATAAACTTTCCGGTCCAGGCGAAGAATGAGGATTAAAGCGGGGGATGTAAATGCCTTACCGGATAACCAATGCCTGTATCGCCTGTGGCGACTGCACGGTGGTTTGCCCACAAAAGGTTATTATTGAGGATGGGGCGACGTATAACACCTTGGGGGATATTAATTCCACCACGGATGTCGTCCGGGACGGCGCCATGGACGAACCGCCGGAAAAGCTGGCGGCCTTCTACCGCATTACGGCCGGGTGCAATAAATGCGGTCGCTGCCGGGAGGTCTGCCCGGCGGGGGCTATTGTTTGGGAAGACTAGCTGCTGCCCCTCACCAGCGACCTTATGGCAGGGTGGGCTAAAAAATAGGACCGGGGATACCGTCATAGGCAGGAAAAAAACTTTTCCTGTCGAAAAGGAACATAGTTCCAGGGGGTAGGTGTGGTGCAGCGAAAGGCATGGGCGGACTACCTGGGGATTACTGCCGGTACCCTGATGACTGCCCTGGGGCTGGTTCTTTTCCTGGTACCCAACAGGATCGCCGCCGGTGGCGTCAGCGGCCTGGCTACGGTTCTACATTACTTGCTGGGCTGGCCGGTCGGCTTGACCATGCTGGCCCTGAACATACCCCTCTTCCTGGCCGGACTCAAAGTCCTGGGCCTGGAGTTTGGTTTTAAAACCCTCTATGGGACAATTATTCTCTCCCTCCTTACCGATACCCTGGCCCTTTGGCTGCATGCGCCTACCAGCAACACCCTGCTGGCCTCCCTTTATGGTGGTCTTTTAAGCGGGGTGGGTATGGGGATTGTTTTTCGCTCCGGGGGCAGCACCGGGGGTACTGACCTGGCGGCCCTCCTCTTCCGGCACTACCTGCATATCAGCGCCGGGGTAGGTTTATTACTGGTCGACGCCCTGGTAATCACCCTGGCTGGCCTGGCCTTTAACGTGGAACTGGCCCTCTATGCCCTGGTGGCCCTTTTTCTTACCAGCCGCGCCATTGACGCCATCCAGGAGGGTGGAGGCTACGCCCGGGCGGCCGTGATAATTTCTGATAAGGCAGAAGAGATCGCCCGGCAGGTGCTGCGGGAGCTGGACCGCGGGGTCACGGGGTTGGCTGGCCGCGGCCTGTATACTCGCCAGGAACGGGAAGTGCTGCTGGTGGTGGTCCAGCGGGCCGAGGTCAGCCGCCTGAAGAACCTGGTGGCGGCCCTCGACCCGGGTGCCTTTGTCATCGTCAGCAATGTCCACGAAGTCCTGGGCGAGGGCTTCCGCCGCTGGCGGGCGGAGGGCTAGCAGAAGGGCTGGCGGGTACAGGCGGAAGGCGACTTGGTTCGAGGCGGAAGCAAACTCAGCGCAGCCGTAACGAGGCGGCGGTGAACGGGATGGGGATCGTAACGTAGCTTCAGGAATGGGGAGTAGCACGCCCGAGCCACCCCCGCCGCCGAACAAGGCTGAGCGCTAAGTTTGCTCGCTGCGAACCACTGAAGCCTGTACCGCCAGCCCCGTAGCGGTCACTGTAAGTTACGTCCATTTTTGGCAGAATCCTATTTTCGAAGGAGGCTTGTAACCCTTGCCCAACGATTATCAAAAGCTAGCCGCTACAGCGCAGCGGATCCGCCGGCACATCATCAGCATGATAGGAGCGGCGGGTTCCGGCCACCCCGGCGGTTCCCTGTCGGCGGCCGATATCATGACCGCCCTTTACTTTAAAGTCATGCGCCTGGATCCCTCCCGGCCAGACTGGACGGAACGGGATCGCTTCGTCCTCTCCAAGGGCCATGCCGCCCCGGTCTTATACGCTACCCTGGCCGAGCGAGGTTTCTTCCCGGTAGATAAATTGACCACCCTACGCCACCTGGGCAGCCCCCTGCAGGGCCACCCGGACCGCAAATCCCTACCCGGAGTTGAGGTTTCCACCGGTTCCCTGGGCCACGGCCTGGCGGTGGCCAACGGTATGGCCCTGGCCGGGCGGTTGGACGGCCGGGATTACCGGGTTTACGTTCTGATGGGCGATGGCGAACTGGAAGAGGGCATGGTCTGGGAAGGGGCCATGGCCGCCGCCCATTACCACCTGGACAACCTGACGGCCATTGTCGACCATAATCACTTGCAGATTGACGGCCGGGTGGAGGAGGTCATGTCCCCGGAACCGGTGGCTGCTAAATTCCAGGCCTTCGGCTGGGAGGTCCTGGCCATTGACGGCCACGACTGCGGCCAGATCCTGAAGGCCCTGGAACGGGCCCGGGAGACTAAGGGCCGGCCTACGGTTATTATCGCGGAAACCATCAAGGGCAAGGGCGTCTCCTTTATGGAGAACCAGGCCGCCTGGCACGGCAAAGCCCCTAAGCCGGAAGAAGTAGAGGAAGCCCTGGCCGAGCTGGCCTGACGGTCGCTAAGATGAGGGGATGATACCCGCCGCTGGCAGTGGCCGGCAACAAGGGAATGTCCCGGAACCGCGAAGGAACGGGCCGGGCGAACAGGCGGCCCCTTCAGGGGCCATACCGACAGCAGCAGACTATTTTCGGGGGAGATATATATGACCAAGATCGCGACGAGGGAAGCCTATGGCCGGGCACTGGTAGAACTGGGCCGGGAGAACAGCCAGGTAGTAGTCCTAGACGCCGACCTGTCCAAGTCTACCATGACCCGCTACTTCGCCGAGGAATTCCCCGAGCGCTTTTTCAATATGGGTATCGCCGAGCAGAGCCTCATGGGCACGGCCGCCGGACTGGCTTTGAGCGGTAAGGTTCCTTTTGCCAGTACCTTTGCCGTCTTTGCCACCGGCCGCGCCTATGACCAGGTACGTAACGGCATCGCTTATCCGAAAGTCAACGTTAAAATCGCCGCCACCCATGCCGGCCTCACCGTCGGCGAAGACGGCGCCTCCCACCAGGCCGTCGAGGATGTAGCCCTCATGCGCGCCGTACCCAATATGACGGTTATCGTGCCGGCCGACGGAGAAGAGACCAGGCAGGCCGTCTTCGCAGCCGCCACCTACCAGGGGCCGGTGTATATCCGCCTGGGCCGGCCGGCCGTACCGGTTATTTACGGCGAGGACTACCAGTTCCAGATCGGCCGCGCCCACACCCTGCGCCAGGGTAAGGACGCTGCTATCATTGCCTGCGGCATTATGGTCGCTAAAGCCCTGGAGGCGGCCAGGGAGCTGGCTAGCGCCGATCTGGAGGTTATGGTTATCGACATGAGTACCATCAAGCCCCTGGACCGGGAAGCGGTCCTGGCTGCCGCAGCCACCGGAGCTGTGGTGACAGCCGAGGAACACACGATCATCGGCGGCCTGGGCAGCGCCGTAGCTGAGGTACTGGCGACGGAGAAACCCGTCCCCCTGGCCATGGTGGGCATCCGCGACACCTTCGGCGAGTCCGGCAAGCCCGACGAACTGCTGGAGAAATACGGCCTGACGGCACGGGATATCGTGGCGGCAGTGAAAAGGTTGACGAAATAAATGTTTAAGTACGAGATAATTATTCATTAGAGCGAGGAGGATCAAAGATATATAGCTGAGGTTCCTGAATTGCCAGGTTGTATGGCCGATGGCGAAACCTACGAAGAAGCTGTTAGAAATGCGCAGATAGTTATATCCGAATGGATAGAAACGGCCAAAAGCCTGGGGCGCAGAATACCGGAGCCCAGGGGAAGATTAATGTATGCCTGAGGCTGCAGACAAATTATAACAAAAAGCAAAAACCAAAAAGGAATCCTGCTATTTATGTCGAAACAACCCTAGAGGTTGTTTTTTTCTTTGCCCTTGTGGAGGTACGTGGCAGATGAGTTTAATCCAATTTTTTAATGTTACCAAACAGTATCCGCCCAATATAACAGCCCTCGATGATCTCAGCGTTAAGATAGATAAAGGCGAGTTTGTTTTTCTGGTAGGTCCCAGCGGCGCCGGCAAAACAACCTTCATCCGGCTCCTTTTCCGGGAAGAGACACCCAGTAAAGGCCAGATTATCATTGGCGGTCGTAGTGTTGCCCGTTTAAAAAGAAATGAAATTCCCCTTTTAAGACGTAATATAGGCATTGTCTTTCAGGATTTTCGCCTCCTGCCGGAACGGACAGTCTTTGAAAATGTGGCCTTTGCCCTGCGGGTAGTGGAAATGCACCCGCGGGAGATCAAGCCCCGGGTGGAAAAGGCCCTGGAACGGGTAGGTCTGACCGCCAGGGCGCGGCTGTTCCCCCACCAGCTCTCCGGTGGCGAGCAGCAGCGGACGGCCATTGCCCGGGCCATTGTCAACAACCCGCGGATTCTGGTGGCTGATGAGCCCACCGGCAACCTGGATCCGGCTATCTCCAGGGAGATCATGAAACTCCTGGAGGAGATTAACCACATGGGAACCACGGTCATTATGGCCACCCATGCCTGGGATATCGTCAATAGCCTGCGGAAACGGGTTATCGCCCTGGAACAGGGTCGGCTGGTCAGGGACGACCGGGAGGGGGCCTACGGTTATGAAGCTTAGGACGACAGGCTATTTCTTCCGCCAGGCGGCCCTCTCCCTGTGGCGCAACTTTTGGATGAGCCTGGCGGCCACGGCCAGTGTGGCTATCTCTATGTTCCTCCTGGGAGCCTTTGTCCTCCTGGTTTTCAACGTGAATTACATCGCCGCCAACCTCCAATCCAATGTAGAGATCGCCGCTTTCCTTCAGGTCGATGCCCCCCGGGAGGTGGCCCTGCATATCCAGGACCAGGTACGTTCTTTGCCCGGCGTGAGCCAGGTGACCCTGGTACCAAAGGAAGAGGGGCTCAAGCAGTTAAGCGAGCAGTTCGGCAGCGAGCAGGACCTGCTGGCGGCTACCGGCGGTGTTAATCCCCTTCCCGATTACCTGCGGGTCCGGGTGGCTGATCCCCAGGGCATTCAGGACATAGCCCAGTCTATCAAGTCCATACCTGGAGTGGAGAAAGTAAACTACGGCCAGGAGACGGTAGAACGCCTCTTCGCCGTGGTGCGCTGGCTGCGCTGGCTGGGAGCGGCCGTTATCCTCATGCTGGGCCTGGGCGCCCTTTCCCTGATTGTCCTGACCATCCGCCTGGCGGTCTACTCCCGGCGCCGGGAGATTAACATCATGAAGTATGTGGGCGCTACCGACTGGTTTATCCGCTGGCCCTTTTTCCTGGAGGGCCTATGGTTGGGATTAGCCGGCTCGGGTATTGCCGCCCTGGCGGTTTATCTAGGGTATCGCCTGGTCTTAAATATGATGGGACCGGCCATGGTTTTTATACCCCTCATCCATGATCAGGGGTTGTTAATCCGAAGCGCCCTGAGCCTGGTTGCCGGCGGTTCCCTGGTGGGGGCCCTGGGCAGCCTCCTCTCCATCAGGCGCTTCCTGAAGGTATGACTTTTAGCGGTTTCATTTGATTTCATTTGAAAGGAGGTGACAGCCCTTGCACCGAAGAGTTATAACTATCGTTTTACTCCTGGCCTTCGCCCTGAGTATCGTACCGGCCTATGGCGCCAGTCTGGGTGAACTGCAAAAGCAACAACAGCAGGTCCAGCAGAATATGGCCGATCAGCAAAAACTCCTGCAGCAAAAAAACGATGAGGGCGCGGCCTTAATGCAGCAGCTGCAGCAAATTGAGCAGGAGATCCAGCAGAAGCAGGCCCAGATAGCCGTCCTGGACCAGCAACTGGCTGCCGCTCAAGGGCGGGTCCAGCAAGCTACCGTTGACCTGCAACAGGCCGAAGCCGCCCAGGCCAAAAGGATGGAGATCCTGCGGGCCAGGCTGAAAGACATTTACCAGGTGGGACAGGTGAACTACCTGGAGGTCCTCCTCCAATCCACCAGCCTGGAGGATTTTTTGGTTCGCATGGAGCTCCTGGCTAAAATCGCCCGGGGTGATATTAACCTTATAAACGAGATTAAGGCGGAACGGGATAAAATCGCCGCCCGTAAGTCCGAACTGGAGGCCGAACGCAACCGGATCGCGGAGCTACGGCGCCAGGCCGACGGTGAGCGGGTGCAACTGGCCTCCCGCCAGGCCAGCCAGCGCCAGCTCCTGGCCCAGGTAGAGCAGGAGAAAAAGCGAGTGGCCGCCGCCCTGGACGAGATGGAAGCCACAGCCCGGCAGATAGCCGCCAAGATCCGGGCCGAACAGGCTAAGAGCAACCGCAAGCTGGCACCTGAAGGCGTCCGGGGGATGCTCTGGCCCTTGCCCGGGTACACCAGCATCTCTTCCCCCTTTGGCTGGCGGATCCATCCTCTGCTGAAAACCAGGCGCTTTCATGATGGCATTGACATCCCGGCTCCTACAGGGACGGAGATCGTTGCCGTGTTAGACGGGCAGGTTATATCAACAGGTTATATAGGGGGTTATGGTAACCATATCATCATCGATCACGGCGGTGGCTTATCTACCTTGTACGGGCACCTGTCGGCCATCTTGGTCGACAATGGTCAGGAAGTGAAGAAAGGCCAGGTAATCGGTCGCGTGGGATCAACGGGTTGGAGTACAGGCCCCCATCTACACTTTGGGGTTTTGCTCCAGGGCGAGCCAACTAATCCCATGAATTATTACTAATCCCTGCAGCCGGTACATATAATTGGGTATGGGTTGCGGGAATGCTACAGAATGTAGGCGGTGGTTGGTTTGCCAAGGATCTGGCGGCAGGTCGGCCGCGGGTTGCTGGCCCTGTGCGTGGTCGTCACCCTGGCCCTGGGGGTGGGGGTGGCCACCCACTTCCAGGTAGTTGAACAGGGCCTCAAGACATACAGCCTGCTGCGCTTTCAGGCTTTACAACCTGTCAGCACGGACAGGCTGTTGACGGGGGCCATCAAGGGCATGGTCGAGTCCCTTGATGACCCTTATTCTACTTACCTGGATGCCGAAACCTATCGTAAGCTGCAGGAGAGCGTCACCGGTAGCTACGGCGGTGTCGGCCTGCTCATTACCCTGGATGAGAAGGACCGGCGGCTGGTAGTCGTCTCGCCCTTTAAGGGTACGCCAGCCCAGCGAGCCGGAGTTAAAAGCGGCGATTATATCACGGCCATTGACGGCCGTGATACTGCCGGCATGGATCTGGAGACTGCTTCCAACCTGATGCAGGGCCAGCCAGGGACGAAGGTCGAGTTAAGTATCCTTTCCACCGGGGCCACTGCCCCTCGGAAAGTATCCCTAACCCGGGAAGTAATTAAGGTACCTACGGTAGATGGCAAGATGCTCCCCGGCCATCCGGGCGTCGGCTACATCAGCCTGACCATGTTCAATGAACAAACCGGGGCCGACCTGGGCCGGGAGTTAGCGGACTTGCGTAGCCAGGGGATGCAGAAGCTGGTCCTGGACCTGCGTAACAATCCGGGCGGCGCCCTGCCGGCGGCCGTCGACGTGGCCAGTTATTTTGTGGCCAAAGGGCCCATCGTTTACATCGCTGACCAGAAGACCTCGGAACCCTTAATGGCCCGGGGTTACGCCCAGCCCCTGCCCCTGGTGGTCCTGGTGAATAAAGGCAGCGCCAGTGCGGCGGAGATTGTGGCCGGGGCCATCAAGGATACCAAGAGCGGCAACCTGGTAGGGGAAACGACCTTCGGCAAGGGCATCGTCCAGACCATCTTCCCCCTGCCCGGCAATGCGGCGGTGAAGATTACCACCCACAAGTACCTGACACCGGGCAAGCACGATATCAATAAAAAAGGCATTACGCCCAATTATGTCGTTACCATGGACCCCCAGCTGGAGCAGCAGGTCCTCACCCACGCCCCGGACCTGGAGCGGGATGTCCAGCTGCAGAAGGCGCTGGAGGTGCTGGGGAAATAGAGCGATGCGGTAATTTGTTTTGTCGCGGCCAGAGGTGTTAAACCTTACTTTATGACTTATTTATGACTTAAATGTTCATAAAGCGGAGTGGAAGCGGAGTGGTTCTGGCGATGTCCTGGCTAAGCGATTAAGTCACACTTAACTTCTGGGCGCAGCTTGGGTGTCGCTCGGCGGCCCGGGGTATACTACCCCGGGCCGCTATGTTATAATAGCTCCCGGAAGGGGAGAGCGCAGATGCCGCCCTTTGTTTTGAAGTCTGATTTTGCGCCCCAGGGCGACCAGCCCCGGGCCATCGCCGCCCTGGTAGAGGGGCTGCAAAAGGGTTACCGGCACCAGACCCTCCTCGGGGCCACCGGCACCGGCAAGACCTATACCATGGCCCAGGTCATCCAGGCCGTGCAGCAGCCCACCCTGGTCCTGGCTCCCAATAAGACCCTGGCGGCCCAGCTCTGCGGTGAATTCCGGGAGTTTTTCCCCAACAACGCCGTGGAGTATTTCGTCAGCTATTACGACTATTATCAGCCGGAGGCCTACGTGCCCCAGACGGATACCTATATTGAAAAAGACAGCTCCATCAACGACGAGATCGATAAGCTGCGCCACTCGGCCACGGCAGCTCTTTTTGAGCGGCGGGACGTTATCATCGTGGCCAGCGTCTCCTGCATCTACGGCCTGGGTTCCCCGGAGGACTATAGCACCCTGATGCTCTCCCTGCGGGAGGGCCAGGAATACGACCGGGACGCCATTTTACGCAAGCTGGTGGACATCCAGTACAGCCGCAACGACTATGACTTCAAGCGGGGCACCTTCCGCGTCCACGGCGACGTCATCGAGATCTTCCCGGCCTCCTTTACGGAGAAAGCAATCCGGGTGGAAATGTGCGGCGACGAGGTGGAACGCCTGCTGGAGATCGACACCCTGACAGGGGAGATCCTGGGCCAGCGTCGGCATGTAGCCATCTTCCCGGCCAGCCACTATGTCGTGGCCGAAGACAAGATGGAGCGGGCGCTCAAGAGCATTGAGGCCGAGCTGGCGGAACGCCTGGAGGAACTGCGGCGGCAGGGGAAACTCCTGGAGGCCCAGCGCCTGGAGCAGCGGACCAACTTCGACCTGGAGATGATGCGGGAGGTCGGCTTCTGCAAGGGGATTGAGAACTACTCCCGCCACCTGACGGGCCGGGCGCCGGGGGAGCCGCCCTATACCCTGCTGGACTACTTTCCCCGGGACTTCCTGTTAATGATCGATGAATCCCATGTTACCGTGCCCCAGATCGGGGGGATGTACGAGGGCGACCGCTCCCGGAAGACGACCCTGGTGGAGTACGGCTTCCGCCTGCCCTCGGCCCTGGACAACCGGCCCCTGACCTTTGCGGAATTCAGCCGGCACGTACATCAGGTTGTTTACGTCTCAGCGACACCCGGCCCCTACGAACTGGAGCACTCCCAGCAAGTGGTGGAGCAGATCATCCGGCCCACCGGCCTGGTGGACCCGGAGGTCCTGGTGCGGCCGGTCAAGGGGCAGATTGACGACCTCCTGGCCGAGATCCATAAACGGGTGGAGAAAAGCCAGCGCGTCCTGGTGACGACCCTGACCAAGCGCATGGCTGAGGATTTGACGGACTACCTGCGGGAGGCCGGCCTCAAGGTGCGCTACATGCACTCGGATATCGGCGCCATCGAGCGGATGGAGATCATCCGCGACCTGCGTCTAGGGGTCTTTGACGTCCTGGTGGGCATTAATTTACTGCGAGAGGGCTTGGACCTGCCGGAGGTTTCCCTGGTGGCCATCCTGGACGCCGATAAAGAGGGTTTTCTCCGTTCGGAGCGTTCCCTTATCCAGACCATCGGCCGGGCGGCCCGTAATGCCGAGGGCCAGGTCATCATGTATGCCGACACTATTACCGCTTCCATGCGCCGGGCCATCAGCGAGACCAATCGCCGCCGCCGGATCCAGCTGGAGTATAACCGCCAGCACGGCATCACCCCCCGGACCATCAGCAAGCCGGTGCGGGAAGTCATTGAAGCCACCCGGGTGGCGGAGGGGCCGGCTCGTTATGATGCCGGGGACGGGGAAAAGACGAAGAAAAAACCTAAACTGAGCAAGCGGGAGATGCGCTCCCTCATCAGCCAGCTGGAGAAGGAGATGCGCGCCGCCGCCAAGCAGCTGGAGTTCGAGCGGGCGGCCGAACTCCGGGACGCCATCCTGGAGCTGCGCCTGCAAGCCGGGTAGTGCTACAATAGATAAAGGTGATTAAAAAGGTGATTAAAATTGAAGTTTATTGCCGATCTTCATATTCATTCCCATTACTCCATGGCGACCAGTAAAGACGCCAACCCGGAGAACCTTTATCGCTGGGCCCGCCACAAGGGTGTGACCCTGGTAGGCAGCGGTGATTTTACCCATCCGGGGTGGCGGCAGGAACTCCGGGATAAGCTGGAGCCGGCTGGAGACGGGTTGTACCGCCTCAAGGACGAACTCTGTCGCCAGGTGGAGGAAGACCCGGTATCAGGGCTGACGCCGGCGGGGCTTACCGGCGGTGGTAACCAGGCTGGCAACCTGGAGGGGGCAGCCGCCGTTTCCAGTTACCTCCCCCAGGAAGCCACCGGCCGGCCAGTGGTACGTTTTATCATCAGCGGGGAGATCAGCACCATCTATAAACAGGGGGGACGCACCCGCAAGGTCCACCACCTTATCCTCCTGCCGGGCTTGGAGGCGGCCGCAAAATTGAGCCACCGCCTGGAGGCGATCGGCAACCTCCACTCCGACGGCCGGCCCATCCTCGGCCTGGACAGCCGCCGGCTCCTGGAGATGACCCTGGAGGCCTGCCCGGAGGCCATCTTCATTCCGGCCCACATCTGGACGCCCCACTTCTCCCTTTTTGGTGCCAATTCGGGTTTCGCCGCTATGGAGGAGTGCTACGGCGACCTAACGCGGTATATCTTTGCCGTGGAAACCGGGCTCTCCTCCGACCCCCCGATGAACTGGCGCCTGGCAGCCCTGGACCGGTTGACCCTGGTATCCAACTCCGACGCCCACTCACCCCGGCACCTGGCCCGAGAAGCCAACCTTTTTAATACGGATCTGACCTACCCCGCTATCCGCCAGGCCCTCCAGGACCGGGTAGGAGACGGTTTCCTGGGAACCCTGGAGTTTTTTCCCGAGGAGGGTAAGTACCACTACGACGGCCACCGCAACTGCCAGGTCTGCTGGCAGCCGACCCAGACCAGGGCCGCCGGGGGTATCTGCCCTATGTGCGGCCGCAAGCTCACCATCGGCGTCTTGCACCGGGTGGAGGAACTGGCCGATAGGGAGGCAGGGTTCCGGCCGCCTGCCGCCCGACCCTTTGAAAGCCTGATCCCCCTGCCGGAGGTCATTGCCGCCGCCCTGGGCATCGGGGTGGCCAGCAAAAGGGTTACCAGGGTCTATTTTAATTTAATCAACACCCTGGGACCGGAGTTGGCAGTTTTGCGCGAGGTGCCCCTGGAAGCCATCGCCCGGGTGGCCGGCTCCCTGGTAGCCACGGCCATCCAGCATATGCGTACCGGCGAAGTGGAGGTCCATCCCGGTTTTGATGGCGAATACGGCAAGGTTTTCCTCATGCGGCCGGAGGAGCGACAACTCCTTATAGGGGAGCCGCGCCTTTTTACGGAAGAAGCTACTGCCGTACCTGCAGCGACCAGGGGTGATAGGCCGGAAACGGTCCTTCCCGGCCCGGCTGGTGCAATTGCAGCAAAATTCGCCCCGAATCCTTCCGTGGGCGGCGCACCCCCGGTCCTAGCGGCGCCGGCAGAACGTGCGAACCGGCAACCCCTTAATCCCGAACAGCAAGCTGCCGTAATGGCGGCGGACGGACCGGTGGTGGTCGTGGCCGGGCCGGGCACGGGCAAGACCCGCACCCTGGTCTACCGGCTGGCTTACTTGATTAAAGAGAGGGGTGTAGACCCGGGGGAGATCGCTGCCGTCACCTTCACCAACAAGGCCGCGGCTGAAATCCGCCAGCGGGTAACCGATCTGCTGGGAGAGAGGGAAGGAGTGGCTGCCCTGACGGTGGGGACCTTCCACAGCATCTGCCTGGACCTCCTCCAGGCCGGCATGGCGGCCGGGGGGCAACCGTTATCCCCTATAGCCCAACCGGAACCGGCTGACTACCACCGCTCCTTGGCCATTATCGACGAGGTTGACGCCCGGGAAATCCTGGCCGAAGTCCTGGTAGAAGATAGAGGGCAGGGACGGCGGGGGGTGGCTACTCTGCAGCGACAGCTCTCCCTCCTGAAAGGTCGCGGCCTTTTCCCAGATGCCCCGGAGGTACCGGACGACCTGCGCCCCCTCTACCGGGCCTACCAGGAGCGGCTGGAATCTTACGGCCTCATTGATTACGACGATATCCTCCTGCAGGCCCTGGCGCTTCCGGGGGTTACCCCGGTGGCTGCGGGGACAGCCGGGACTACCCCAAACCCGAGGCCTGTTCCCTTTACTCATCTCTTGGTGGACGAGTTCCAGGATGTCAACGCCGTCCAGTACCAGCTGGTCAAAAAGTGGGCTGGAGACGGGGAGAACCTCTTCGTCATTGGTGACCCCGACCAGGCCATCTACGGTTTTCGCGGCGCCGATTACCGCTTTTTTGGCCAGCTCCTGCAGGACTTTCCCGCGGCCCGGCTCTTCTACTTGCACTGGAATTACCGCTCGACGCCGGTTATCCTCAAGGCAGCCGCCGGGGTGATCGCCCACAACCCGGTCGAGGGCCCCCTGGCTGTCACTCGGGCCGAACTGGCGGCTGCCGCCTCCGGGCCGGCAGGAGCTTTATCGACGCCGGGTGATGGTTCGTCCAAGCAGGCAACTACCCCTGTTAAACCGGCAGCCACCTTGAAATCCCCGGTGCCGGTGGGGAGGGTGAATCCCCATGTCCCTCAATCCGGGTCCTTACCGCTAGTTGACGGAGCAGGCCTAGAAGTTACGGCACCTAATTATAATGGGGCGGGTCTGGAGGGCGTCCACCCGCAGGGTTCCCCCATTATCTACCTGGAAGCCCCGGGAGAGACGGCGGCGGGAATAGCCCTTGTCAGGGAGATCGACCGCCTGGTCGGGGGCACCACCATGCTCCAGGCCCACGGCCAGGGCCGGGGGGCGAAAGGAGGCCCGGAGCCCGGGGAGGGGGAAAGCTACAGCTTCAGCGATCTAGCCGTTCTCTGCCGCACCGGGCGCCAGTTGGAGTTCCTGGAGGAATGCTTTTTAAAAGAGGGGCTGCCCTATCGCATCGTGGGCCGGGAGAGCTTCCTGGAAGCAGCCCCGGTCCGGCAGGCCCTGGCTTTTTGTCGCTGCCTGGTCAATCCGGCTGACGACTTCTACCTGCTGCAATGCCTGACCAGCCAAAGGGGCATCAACCGGGAAACAGCTGCCCGGATCGGGGAACTGGCCCGGAATCTTGGGGTCCCGGCCTGGCAGGTCATTAGTGGACTCGCCGGTGGTGAAGTAAACCCGTCGGAATCCCCCAACGAACCTGCAACTTGCAGAAATCACCGTGAGGCGTTTCCCGGCGAACCTGCAACCGGGGTAAACCACCCCGGGGCGTTTCCCTACGGGCCGGCACTGCGCAATCGCCTCCAGGCCTTTATTGCTACCCTGACTGCCTACCGGACCGCCCTGGAGGAGCAGTCTCCTGCCGATCTCCTGGCCCGTTGGGCCGGGGAACGCGGCCTGCAGGAAGAAGAGTCCCTGGCCCGGTTAATCCGGGTAGCAACGGGCTTTGCTGACCTACCCACTTTCTTGCGTGGGGTCGTCCTGGCCGGAGAGGCCGACCATGAGCGCCGGGGATCAAGTACCCTTTCTTCAGAGGTAGTTACCCTCATGACCCTGCACGCCGCCAAAGGGCTGGAATTCCCGGTGGTCTTCATTGCCGGCCTGGAGGAGGGAGTGTTGCCCCTGCGGGAACGCCAGGGGGCGAACCTGACTCCGGAGGAGATGGCCGAAGAACGCCGCCTCTTCTATGTCGGCATGACCCGGGCCCGGGAGTTGCTGTACCTGGTAGCGGCCCGGAGAAGGGAGCAAGCCGGTGCTGCAGTACCGGCAGAGCCTTCCCCCTTCCTGCGGGAGATACCGGCCGGTTGCCTGGTGACGCGGGTCTGGGAAGCCGGGGGTAAAAGTAAGGGAAATAAAGGTGAGGCAGGAGAGGACACGCGGTTTAAGCAACTGAGCCTGTTTTAAGGGGGACTACCCAGGCGAACAAGAAAATGCCAGCGGGGAGCGGAAGTAGTGATGGGGTTTTAAAGGGCCCGGGCGGACGGGTAAACCTCTTCCACGGCGGCTATAAAGAGGTCGACCAGGTTGGGGTCGTAAAGGCTGCCGGCGTGTTTTTTCAGCTCCAGGTAGGTTTCGTAGGATTTGAGGGCGTGGCGGTAGGGGCGATCGGAGGTCATGGCGTCAAAGCTGTCGGCCAGGCGGACGATACGGGCCAGCAGGGGAATGGCCTCGCCGGCCAGGCCGTCGGGATAGCCGGAGCCGTCGTAGTTCTCGTGGTGGGAGCGGATAATGGGGGCGATAGATTTCATGGCAGCAATAGGCTGGACCATGTCGCTGCCCCAAATAGTGTGGCGCTGGGTAAGCAGCCATTCCCTGCTATCCAGGGGCCCGGCCTTGGTCAGGATGGCGGTTTCGAGCTCGATCTTGCCGATATCGTGGAGGTAGGCCCCGTAGCGCAGGGTATCCTTTTCTGCCTCGGTGAGGCCCAGTTTCTGGGCCAGGGCCAGGGCGTAGGACATAACCCGTTCCGAATGGCCGAAGGTGTAGCGATCCTTGGCGTTGATGAGGGCCACCAAGGTTTGCAGGGCAGGGAAAGCGTCCTTGATCTTCAGGGCGCTGATCTCGCTCAAGACGGATTGGTAGAGGTAGGTATGGCCTCTGCTGTATTTGGCCCGAAAAAGGTCGTTTTCCGCCGCCCGGATGAGCAGGGAGACCTCTTCGCCGTCGTCGGGATAAACGGCAGCCCCTAGGGAGATGGTAAAGGGTTTACCGTTGGACCAGCCATCCCCCGTCAAGGAGGCGGAGGCCCGGACGATAACCCGCGCCGTTATACCGGTGGCTATTTTTAGGGCCTCGTCCTTGCCCTTGCCGGGCATAACTAAGGCAAATTCATCGCCGCCATAACGGGCGGCATAGAAAGGCTCCCCTATTGCCTCCTGGAGCAACCGGCCGGTGGAACTCAGGATCTCATCGCCCCGATGGTAACCATAGATGGAGTTGTAGTATTTAAACTGGTCGATGTCCATAATGATAATGGCCAGGGGTTCCCGGGCCACCTCCGCCGTTTGTAACGACTGGGTGAGCCTTTCCTGCAGGTAGCGGTAGTTATAAAGCTCTGTCAACTGGTCGTAGTCGGCCAGCTGGAGTAACTCCTGCTGGGTCTTTCTTTCCACCTCCATCAGGCCGCCTACCAGCCAGGCCACCAGGGTAGTGACGCCGGCGATAACGATATTAGTTTGAAAGACCTCCGGCAGCAGGTGGTGCAGCACCCGGTAATCGACGAAAAAAAGGTAGGTGCTGGCCAGGGCCGCCGTGACAGTGCCCGCTTTCTTGCCGAAAGCGGTCGCCGTGATGATTACCGGGATAATGATTAAAAACCTTACTTCCAAAAAATTCTGGCTATGCCAGATAAAGGTAAGGGTTAAAGGGAAGATAATAGTGAGGAGCAGGATTTCGTCGGTTTTGGATTGATCAAAGAGGGTAACTTTCGAGATAAATTTACGTGTAACATAAATAACGATTCCTAAGCAAAACATAATTAATAAGAAGCTAAGGCGCATGGATATTGCAATACCTAAGCTTATATTATAATAGCTAAAAATAACCATTAGAAAGATTAAAAGGCAAATAATATGGGTAACCAATATATACTCCGATATCTCGGTAATCCTTCTCTTTTCCCATAACCGCATAGTCGTTACTCCTGTCGCGGATGTAAACACCATTATCTTTAAAGATAATGGTGTTTACAGTAGAGTTAGTAAACTGAACTAAATATCGATGCCGGGAGGGCGGGTTCCCGGTATTATTGTACCATTGATGAAACCTGTTATTTTTTCAGGGCAGCAGGAACCTCGGGTTGGTACCACCATACTGTGCAAGCAGGTTTAATGGTGGTCAGGGCCACCAGGGTCAGGAAGCTGAAGCAGGCAGGCAACAGGCGATAACAGAGGCGTTTCATACGGTTATTCCTCCTTTGGCCATGAGGTTATCTATCAGAATGGCAAACCAGTGCCCCGCCCTGGTTAAACTAAAGGTTTGCCACCCCAGACCCAGGCTGAGGGCCAGGATAAAGGGAACAGCTCGCATCGTCACCAGGATTAAAACCTGGAGGACGGCAATAAAGACTACCAGCACTAAAGAGAGAGCGCGCAGTCGCCGGCGTTCCGCCGGGGAGGTGATGGGTTTGGCCGGGGAATCCACCGGCGCCCGGCGCCAGATAACAACGACGGCTATTATAAACCCGGCCAGGATCATTACCCCCAGGCCGGCCGGGGTAAACAGGGGCGCCGCCAGGGCCGCCAGCTTCCCCAGCAGGGGGGCGACGATCATCCCCAGGAGGTTGCAGGTCAACGGGGAGCGGCTGTGGGCGCCGCCGGCCCAAAGGCGCAGGCTCGCCGCTGCCAGGGTGACAGCCAGGGTGAGGGCCAGGACCCCCAGGAGCCAGCCCACCAGGCAGATGGAGAGGAAGCCGGTGACGGTATAGACCAGCATCTGCAGGCCAAAAAGGGCGATGGCCTCTTCATCGGAGTTCAAGTTGAGGTGTTCCTTTAAGTAGGCGGCGGCCGGACGCGTCAGGGAGAGTTTCAGCATGTCAAGCCCTTCTTGAGGTTGTAGTAGTTTTTGCCCAGGGCCACCAGCAGTAAGAGGATCTCGTAGGGCAGGGCGAAGGCCGCCCTGAGGAAGGGGTTGGCGAAGCTCTCCTCATAATTTAATCCAGTTAGCTTTAAGAGCGGCCCGGTATAAGCCAGCTCGGCCGCTGCGACTATGGCGACACATATCAGCACCGCCAGGAAGGTCCGGCTGAGCCGGGTCCCGGTTAGAAGCCGGGTATAGACGGCCAGGGAGATAATCAGGATTACCGAGTGCATGCCGAAGGCGATGGGCAAATAACGGACCAGGTTGGTCAGGGTTTGCAGGACGGCCACCGCCAGGATCCGCCTATCCCGCAGGCGGATATTTAAGAGGCTGAAGACGACCATGGCCTCGACCAGGCTTTCGGGAAAGTCCTGGAGGACCAGGGCGGTTAGCGCGTGCGTCAGGCTCTCGGATAGCATAACAGACCCCATTACGTTTAAAGATTGTTATTCCCGCGGCCGGGCCTGGCCGCCATAGCTTGGTTACCGCTTATAAGCAAAAAATTTTTGCCCGCGGAGCAGCGCCTGCTAATAGAGGTAATATTTTCCCTCAGGTAAGTATTAGTTCGACACCGGCAGGTTTTTTCCTGCTTTTATCTTTTTCTTAGATACGGAAAAGTAGTTAAGGGGAGGAGTTCCATGGCCGCTTTCATCGTACCGGACGCCTGATTCAAAAAACTGGCCGCCGACAGCCGGACCAGTGCGGTATGTTTCCCCGGGCATTTATGGTATAATACTGCCGGGAATTAAGGCCCTGAAGATGCCCATGCCGTCGTCGCGGCATCAGCAGAAGGATGGAAACGGTAAACAGTGTTATTCCCAGTGTTGGATTGGAAACGGGTGATATAATACGGCCAGGGATAAGATCATTATTAAAGGGGCGCGGGCCCATAACCTGAAGAATATCAACGTGACCATCCCCCGGGACCAGCTAGTGGTCATTACCGGCCTCTCCGGCTCGGGTAAATCCTCCCTGGCCTTTGACACCATCTACGCCGAAGGCCAGCGCCGGTATGTGGAATCCCTGTCCTCTTACGCCCGGCAATTCCTGGGCCAGATGGACAAACCCGACGTGGACGTCATCGAGGGGTTGTCCCCGGCCATCTCCATTGACCAGAAGACAGCCAGCCACAACCCCCGCTCCACCGTGGGCACGGTGACGGAGATTTACGACTACCTGCGCCTCCTCTTTGCCCATATCGGCCGCGCCCACTGCCCGGTCTGCGGCCGGCCTATTGCCCCCCAGACGGTCTCCCAGATGGTGGACCGCCTGCTGGCTTACCCGGAGGGGACTCGCCTCCAGGTGCTGGCGCCCCTTGTCCGGGGCCGCAAGGGCGAGTACCGCAACGCCCTGGAGGAGATTCGCCGCCAGGGTTACGTCCGCGTCCGGGTGGACGGGGAGATTCGGGAGGCCAGCGAGGATATCCGCCTGGCCAAAAATAAGAAGCATACCATTGAAGTCATCGTTGACCGCCTGCAGGTGCGGACCGGGGCGGCCGGCCGCCTGGCGGAATCCCTGGAGACGGCCTTGAAGCTGGGTGACGGCGTGGTGGTCATTGACATCGTCGGCCAGGAGGAGTTTTTGTTAAGCGAGAAGTTCGCCTGCGTGGAGTGCGGCGTCAGCCTGCCGGAGATTACCCCGCGGCTTTTTTCCTTTAATAATCCCTACGGCGCCTGCCCGGCCTGTACCGGCCTGGGGATTACCATGAAGGTGGACCCTGACCTGGTCATCCCGGACCCCAGCCTGACCCTGCGGGAGGGGGCCATTGTCCCCTGGAGCCGCGGCAACAATGGCTACCCGCAGATGCTGGAGTGCCTGGCGGAGCACTATGGTTTCAGCCTGGATGTGCCGGTCCGCGAGCTGACGCCGGAACACCTCCAGGTGATTCTCTATGGTTCCGGCAAGGAACGGATCAAATTCCGTTATACCAACCGTTTCGGCGACCGGCGGGCCTATGAGGCCCCCTTTGAAGGGGTCATCCCCAACCTGGAACGGCGTTACCAGGAGACCCAGTCGGAGTGGTCAAGGGCGGAGATTGAGAATTACATGAGCCAGCAGCCCTGCCCGGCCTGCCGGGGGGCGCGCCTGAAACCCGAAGCTCTGGCCGTCACGGTCGGCGGGCTGAATATCTGCGAACTCACGGCCCTGGACGTCCGGGCGGCGGCCGCCTTTTTGCGCCACCTGGATTTGAGTGAGCGCGAGGAGATTATCGCCCACCAGATTTTAAAAGAGATCCTCGCCCGGCTGCAGTTTTTACTGGACGTGGGCCTGGATTACCTGACCCTGGACCGGGCGGCGGCCACCCTTTCCGGGGGCGAGGCCCAGCGCATCCGCCTGGCCACCCAGATCGGTTCCCAGCTCATGGGGGTCCTTTACATCCTGGACGAGCCCAGTATCGGCCTGCACCAGCGGGATAACGCCCGGCTGATCGCCACCCTGAAGCACTTGCGCGACCTGGGCAACACGGTCATCGTCGTCGAACACGACGAGGATACCATGCGCGCCGCCGATTATATTGTCGACATTGGTCCCGGAGCCGGTGAGCACGGCGGCCGGGTGGTGGCCGCCGGGTCGGTGCCGGAGGTCATGGCCAACACCCATTCCCTGACGGGCCAGTACCTGAGCGGCCGGCGGCGTATCCCGGTGCCGGCGGTCCGGCGCCGTCCGGGGGATAAATGGTTGACCATTAAGGGCGCCGGGGAACACAACCTTAAAGGTATCGACGTCAGTTTCCCCCTGGGCCTCTTCATCGGCGTGACCGGGGTCTCCGGTTCCGGTAAGAGCACCCTGGTCAATGAGATCCTCTATCGCGCCCTGGCCCAGCGTCTCAACGGCGCCCGGACCAACCCCGGCACCTTCGCCGGGATTACCGGTACCGAGCACCTGGAGAAGGTTATCGAAGTCGACCAGTCGCCCATCGGCCGGACGCCCCGTTCCAACCCGGCCACCTATACCGGAGTTTTTGACGACATCCGCGCCCTTTTCGCCGCCACCCCGGAGGCCCGGACCCGGGGTTACAAGCCGGGGCGTTTCAGCTTCAACGTCAGGGGCGGCCGCTGCGAGGCCTGCGGCGGTGACGGCATTATCAAGATCGAGATGCATTTCCTGCCTGATGTCTACGTACCCTGCGAGGTCTGCGGCGGCAAGCGTTATAACCGGGAGACCCTGGCCATAAAGTATAAGGGTAAATCCATCGCCGACATCCTGGCCATGACTGTGGACGAGGCGGCCGAGTTTTTTGCCGCCATTCCCCGGCTGCACCGGCGGTTGAGTACCCTCCAGGACGTAGGCCTGGGGTACATCACCCTGGGCCAGCCGGCCACCACCCTCTCCGGCGGCGAGGCCCAGCGGGTGAAGCTGGCTACGGAGCTGGCCCGGCGCAGCACCGGTCGTACCATGTATATCCTGGATGAGCCTACCACCGGCCTGCATATGGCTGATATCGAGCGCCTGCTGAACGTCCTGCAGCGCCTGGTAGATGCCGGGAATACGGTGGTAGTCATCGAGCACAACCTGGATGTCATTAAATCAGTCGACTATATCATTGACCTGGGACCGGAGGGCGGCGCCGGCGGCGGCCGGGTGGTGGCCACTGGTACCCCGGAGGAGGTCTGCCGGGTGGCGGCCTCTTATACGGGCCAGTTCCTGGCCCCTATCCTGGCACGGGATCGCGACCGGCCGGCCCAGGAACCCCCGTTAGCCGGACAGGTCAATCAAGATCTGGAAGAACACCAGCCTCTACCCCGGGTGGTGGGCCAGGAGTAGGGTACAGGCCATTACTTGAACCCTGTTTACGGAGGAAAGCCTCATGGCGGCATACCGCCACAATGTAAACATGAAAATAGCTGCCAGATATCGCTATGGCTGGCGGCACAGGCTCAGGCTCCGGTGGTTCTCGGCTAGCAAACTTGGCGCTCAGCCTTCCGCGGCGGCGGGGGTGGCTTGGCTTTATTCCTTTGATCAATCATAGCGGAGGGTGCTACTTTATGCTTCTAAAGCCACTAAACGATCCCCATCCCGTTCACCGCCGCCGCGGTGCGGCTTCGCTGAGTTTGCTGACGCCTCGAACCAACGTCGCCTTTCGCCTGTACCTCCCAGCCCATTAGTGGCTGTTAGCACCAATTTCCACAGCAGACCTACTTTCGGAGGAAACCCATGGATCTGGAGGAGAAATTGGCACGGCTGCCGGACCACCCCGGCGTCTATCTAATGCGCAATACCAGCGGGGAGATTATCTATATCGGCAAGGCCTCCTCATTGAAAAACCGGGTGCGCTCTTACTTCCGCGGCCAGCACCAGCCGCGGACGGCAGCCATGGTCAGCCATATCGCCGACTTTGAGTATATCCTGACGGACAACGAGGTCGAGGCCCTGGTCCTGGAATGCAACCTGATCAAAGAGCACCGGCCGCGTTATAATGTTAGCCTGAAGGACGATAAAAGCTACCCTTATATCAAGATCACCACCCAGGAGGATTTCCCCCGCATCCAGGTGACGCGCTCCCTGAGCCGGGATGGCTCCCGTTACTTCGGACCCTATACCAACGTCGGTTCCCTCAAGGAGACCCTGAAGCTCTTGCGCGGCCTTTTTCCTATCCGGACCTGCCGGGACACCCCCCTGCAACCCCGCAGCCGGCCCTGCCTCAACGCCCACATCGGTCGCTGTCTGGCCCCTTGTGCCGGTCAGGTAGGCCGGGAGGCCTACCGGGAGGCGGTGGAGAATGTGATCCTATTTCTCGAAGGCCGGCATACGACCCTGGTCAAAGAGTTAAAGGAACAGATGGAAGCCGCCGCCGAGAAGTTAGAGTTTGAGAAGGCGGCGCGGTTGCGGGACCAGCTCCGGGCGGTGGCGGAGGTCTCGGCCAAACAAAAAGTGGCCGCCGCCAGCGGGGAGAATAGCGACGCCATCGCCTTTGCCCGGGAGGGCGAGGCCGCCCTGGGCCTGATTTTTTTCAGCCGGGGCGGTAAGGTCAGCGGCCAGGATCACTTCTTCCTGACGGGCAGCGACGGCCTATCCCGGGGAGAGGTCATGGCGGCCCTGTTGAAAGAGTATTACAGCCGTGGCGTGGAGATTCCCCCGGAGATCCTTCTCCACGACGAGCCGGAGGACGCTGCCACTATCGCCAGCTGGCTGGGCCGCCTCCGGGGTGGTAAAGTTAGCTTGAAGGTACCCCGGCGGGGCACCAGGTATAAGCTCTTACAACTGGTCCACGCGAACGCCGTCAATCTCCTCCAGGAACACCTCCTGGCCCGCCGGCGCCAGGAGGAGGGGAGCAAGGCGGCCCTCTTGGAGCTCCAGGAAATCCTGGGGCTACCCCGGTTGCCGCGGCGGATGGAGGCCTATGATATTTCCAACTTCCAGGGCACCAACCAGGTAGGGGCCATGGCCGTTTTTATTGACGGCCGGCCCCAGCCCGCCGCCTACCGCCGTTTTCAGATTAAAACGGTCCAGGGACCTAACGACTTTGCCTCCCTGCAGGAGGTTTTGAGCCGCCGTTTCCGGCGGGCCGCCGGGGGGGATACCCGTTTCACTGAATTACCGGATCTGGTCCTGATTGATGGCGGCCCGGGCCAGCTCCACGCCGCCCGGGAGACCATGGCCGCCCAGGGGGTGGAGGCCATCCCTACCATCGGCCTGGCCAAGGAGGAGGAGCTGATCTTCCGGGTGGATAACCCCGAGCCCCTGCGCCTGCCCCGGGATAGCCGGGCCCTGCAGACCCTACAGCACCTGCGGGACGAGGTCCACCGCTTCGCCATTAGCTATCACCGGGAGAAACGGGAAAAGGGGGCCTACCGTTCGGTTTTAGATGATATCCCCGGGGTGGGTCCGGCAAGGAAGAAGGCTTTACTGCGTCATTTTGGCTCTGTCGCCGCCATCAGCCAGGCGACGCTGGAAGAATTACTGGCCATGGAAGGGATGAACCGGGCGGTAGCTACCCGCATCCTGGCCGGCCTGGGGAGGAAGATTGATGGGGAAAATTAAACTGGTAGCCCTTGACTTGGACGGGACGCTCCTGACAGACGCTGTCACCCTTGAGCCCCGGGCCAGGGAAGCTATCAGGCGGGTTAAAGATCAAGGCGTGATTGTAACCCTGGCCACCGGGCGCATGTTCAGCTCGGCCCGGCCCTATGCCGTCGAATTGGGACTGGAACTGCCCCTAATAGTCTATCATGGCGCCCAGGTGCGCCACTCCGGGACGGGAGCGGTGCTTTTTGAGCGCACCATCCCCCGGTACCTGGCCCTGGTTTTGATCAAGAAGATTAAGGAATTCAACTATGCCTATAATGTGTACTGGGACGACCGGCTCTATGTGGAGCGCATCCAGGCGGAGAACGAAGAGTATGCCTGGCGGGCCGGGGTGGAAGTGCACCAGGTGGAGGATATGGCAGCCCTGCTAGAACAGCAGCCGCAGGGTCCTCTGAAGATTGTCGCCCTGAACGAAGGTCCTGCCCTGAACCCCTTGGAGGCAGCCATCCGCCAGGAGGTGGGGGACAGCATCTACATTACCCGCTCCCTGCCCACCTACCTGGAGCTCCTGCACCCGGAGGTTAACAAGGCCCGGGGGCTGCAAGCCCTGGCGGAACTGGAGGGCATCAGGCCGGACGAGATCATGGTCTTCGGTGACAGCTATAATGATGTTCAGATGTTCCGTTACGCCGGCCTGGCCGTGGCCATGGCCAACGCCCCGGCCGAGGTCCGGGCGGCGGCCGATTACGTCACCGGCAGTAATAACGACGGTGGCGTCGCCCAGGCCCTGGAGAAATTCATCCTGCAGGAAGGTGCCTAAAACATCTCTTTTTTAATGGTTTAATGGTTTAATGGTTTAATGGAGGGGAGAGCATATGGCAGAATCCAAATACCCGCGCCTGGTGATTGTCACCGGCCTGTCCGGGGCCGGCAAGACCCAGGCCGTACGCTGCCTGGAAGACCTGGGCTTCTTCTGCGTCGACAACCTGCCCCCCTCCCTCATTCCCGGCCTGGTCGACCTCCTAGGCCACCCTAGTAAAGAAGGGGAGGGGATCACTAAAGTCGCCCTGGTGATGGATATTCGCGGTGGGGAGTTTTTTACCGGCCTGGATGCCGCCCTTAACTATCTGGATGGTCTGGGCATCCCTTACGAGATCCTTTTCCTGGAGGCGGCCGATGAGATCCTGGTGCGGCGGTATAAAGAGACCCGGCGGCGCCATCCCCTTTCCAGCGGCGGCCAGATCCTGGAGGGTATTCTTGAAGAACGGCGCCGCCTGGAGGAGCTGCGTGGCCGGGCCAGCAAGATCATCGATACCTCGGAACTGACGCCCCGCCAGCTAAAGGAGCAGGTCGCCGAGCTTTTTGGTTCCAGCCGGCGGCAGCTCATTATCAGCATCATCTCCTTCGGTTATAAATATGGCATTCCCCTGGATGCCGACCTGGTAATGGACGTCCGCTTTTTGCCTAATCCTTTCTATGTCCCTGCCCTGCGGCCCTTTACCGGTCACGATCGTTGCGTCAAGGATTTCGTCCTGGCTGCGCCGGCCACCCAGCAATTCATGAAGCAGTTCACCGCCCTCCTGCGTTTCCTGATCCCCCACTACCTGAAGGAGGGCAAGTCCCACCTAGTCATTGCCATCGGCTGTACCGGCGGCCAGCACCGCTCGGTCGCCCTGGCCAATAAGTTGGGGGAGCTTCTCCAGAGCGAAGACTACGTGGTGACAGTCAAGCACCGGGACGTGGTCCATTACCTGGGTGCGGGCAACCGGCGGTAGGCTCATGCAGCCTGGAGCTGTTTCCTGCTGGTGGCATCTGATTATCAGCTCTCGGGGGGTTGGGGCTTGGAGGGCTTAAAGTGGCTTTATCCGGGGCTTAAGATTAAACGCTGGCTGATGCTGGCTATCCTCGGTTTGTTATTGCTAGTGTCGGGCCTAACGGTCATCCTGGGGATTACCCTGCTGGCCAGCACTGAAAGAGGCTTTACCTGGTTTATCATCCATACCCTGGGCAGCCTGGGCTCACCCCTGGTGGGGGGGCTGCTGGCCGTGGCCCTGGGCCTGGCCTGCGTTATTATCAGTGTAAGGCACCTGGCCCGTTCCATTATCCAGGTCCTGCTCCCCGGCCAGATGGCCAATCCCTGGCAGGTTTTTTGCCGGCGCCAGTATTTGGCCCGGGGGCCCCACCTGGTGGCTATCGGCGGGGGGACCGGGCTGGCCGTTCTCCTGCGAGGCTTAAAAAACTATACCCGCAACCTGACGGCCATTGTCACCGTGGCCGATGACGGTGGCAGCTCCGGTCGCCTGCGCCAGGAGTTGAATATCCCGCCGCCAGGGGACATTCGCAATTGCCTGGTGGCCCTGGCCGACACGGAAAGCCTGATGGAGGACTTGTTCAGCTATCGTTTCCGCCAGGGGGAAGGCCTGGCCGGCCACAGCCTGGGGAACCTCCTTCTGGCGGCCATGACAGATATGGCCGGCGATTTTGACCTGGCCATCCAGGAGTTGGCCCGGGTCCTGGCCGTAGGGGGGCGGGTGATCCCCTCGACGACCAGTCTCGTGATTATGGGGGCCGAGTTGGCCGACGGCAGCACGGTCCTGGGGGAGAGCAACATCCCCCTGGTCGGCAAACCCATTAAGAGGGTTTTTTTGCAGCCGGCCGCCTGCCGGCCGCCGGCAGCGGCCCTGGAAGCCATCACCCGGGCGGATGCCGTGATTATTGGCCCGGGGAGCCTTTATACCAGTGTCCTGCCTAACCTGCTGGTGCCGGGGATAGCCAGGGCTCTCCGGGATACGCCAGCCCCCGTGTTTTATGTCTGCAACATTATGACCCAGCCCGGGGAAACGGATGGTTATACAGTAGCCGACCACCTACAGGCCATTATTGATCACTGCGGGTGGGGGATAATAGATACCGTTATTGCCCATAGCGGCCCCATCTCCCGGTCCGCTCGGCGACGGTACGGCGCCAAGGGGGCGCGGCCGGTCCTGATTAACGGGCCGGCCATCGCCAGAATGGGGGTCGAGCTGCGCCGGGGCTGGCTGGTGGACGAGACCCATGTCGTCCGCCACCATCCCGAGCGCCTGGCTAGCCTAGTTATGGAAGAGGTCTACCGGCACCAGTCCCGCAGCCGGCAGCGCCTGGTCTACCTGTTGCGGGAAAAGTTTCATCACCTGGCCAGGTAGGTAGGAGATAGCACCGATGGCCTTATCCTTTTCCCTCCAGACCAAGGAAGAACTCGCCCGGGTCAAGGCCCGCCGCCCCTGTTGCCGGGAAGCGGAGCTAGTGGCTTTCTTACGCCTGGGGAACCTGGAAGCGGTCACACCGGGAGGGGAGACTGTACTCTTCACCACCACCCATCCGGCCCTGGCGCGCAAGGTCTACTCCTTGGCCAGGGAAGTTCTGGCCGGCCCGGTACAGGTCAGGAGCAGCCGCCGGCAGGGGAGGAGCCGGCCGATCCTGAAGGTTATTACCCTGGCCAACCCGATCACCATCCGGGCCTGGCTGCAAGCCAGATCCCAGGTACCGGAATATCCCTGCTGCCAAGCTGCCTTCCTGCGGGGGGCTTTTCTGGTTACCGGGTCGGTGAATAAACCCTCCGGGACCCATCACCTGGAGTTTCTCCTGCCAGATGCAGAACAGGCCGGGCAGGTGCAGTCCCTCATGCAGCAGCAGGAACTGGAACCCCGCCTTAGCCGCCGCCAGCGGGGTTATGTTCTTTATCTGAAGGACAGCGAGCAGATTATCCGCGTTTTGAGTTTAATGGGGGCCCACAGCGCCGTCCTGGCCTACGAGAATACTCTGGTTTACAAGGATATGCGCAACCGGGTAAACCGCCTAGTCAATTGTGAGACAGCCAACCTGAGTAAAACCGTGGAGACCGGCCTGCGCCAGGCTGAGAACATTCGCTACTTGGTGGCCACCCTGGGCTGGGGCTTCCTGCCGCCGGGCTTGCAGGAGATAGCGGCCCTGCGGCTACAGCATCCCGAGGCCAGCTTGAAGGAATTAGGGGAGATGCTCCATCCCCCGGTGGGGAAGTCAGGGGTTAATCACCGCCTGCGCCGCCTGGAGCTCCTGGTCAAGCAAGTGCGCAACCGGGGAGGTATAGGGCATGCGCCGGACGACGACCTTTCCCGTTCACGGCCATAACGCCATGGCCGCCTGGCGACAGGTGGCCCCCCTCTGGCGGGTGGCGTGGAATTTTTACTGGATTACCATCAGCCGTTACCTGCCCTTTTTATCCTTGAAAGCCTGGCTCCTGCGCCACCTGGTGGGGATGGATGTGGCACCTTCAGTGGCAGTGGGGGTTATGGTTATGCCCGATATCCTGCGGCCGGACCTGATCCATATCGGCCCGGAGACCATTATCGGCTATAACGCCACCATCCTTACCCACGAGTTCCTGCCCCGGGCTTACCGCCTGGGGCCGGTGGAAGTTGGCGCCCGGGTCCTCATTGGCGCCAACACCACCATTTTACCCGGCGTGCGTATCGGCGACGACGCCATCATCGGCGCCGGGGCGGTGGTCACCGGGGACATCCCGCCCGGGGTCCTGGCTGTTGGTGTCCCGGCGCGGGTTAAGGGGCCGGTGTCAGGTTAGCCTGCCAGGAATTGTTTAACTGAAAGAGGTAAACAAGGGTCAATGGGAATAGCGACCGGGTCCGGGCAGCACTTCCGGCAGAATTTTTATTTCTGGCTGCGCCATCTCCTTTGGGAGGACCCTTACCAGGACTGGTTCCTGGTCACTTTGCTGGTCATCAACCTGCTGGGCTCCATCTATGGCTACTACTGGTACCATGAGCAGCTCCTGGCGACGCCGTGGTTCTGGTGGCCCTTTACACCTGACAGCCCCCTGGCGACAACCCTCTTTACCCTGGCCCTCTTCCTGGCCCTGGGGCGCTGGGAAAGCGGCCTGTTGCGGCTGGTGGCGGCGGTAGCGGTAATGAAATACGGCCTCTGGGCCATAGTTATTATTACCGATTTCTGGCGCGCCGGGGCGGCGGTGACCCCGGTGGAGGCCGGCCTGTGGCTCTCTCACTTGGGCATGCTGGCAGAAGGCTATCTCTTCCTGCGCCACTGGCCGGCGGTGCCCTGGCAGCTGGGGGTGATCGCCCTATGGCTGATCATTAACGACAGCGTTGATTACGGCCTGGGGCTGCATCCCTACCTCTTCCGGCCGGATCAGGAGGGCCTGGCCCTGGTAACGGCAACCGCCATCAGCCTGGCGGCCATCCTTTATTTGGTTTGGCGCATAAAGTGGCCCTCACGGGCAGGAAAAAGCGCCGCCGGAAACGAATAGTATATATCAAGGAACGAGAACCGAATTACCCACGGAGAAGGGGGGAGAGCGATGCGCACCGGTATGGGTCTTAATCTGGAACAGACGCAGAGGCTGATCATGACGCCGGAACTGCGCCAGGCTATTGTTGTCCTGCAACTCTCCACCCTGGAACTGGCCGACTATATCCAGCAGGAACTCCAGGAGAACCCGGTGCTGGAGGTGCGGGACGACGGCGAAGCTGCGGCCGGCAGTGAGGTAACGGAGGATAATGACTTCGACATCGACTGGCAGGAGTATTTCCAGGACGGCAGTGACCTGGGGTATATCCGCGAACCCCGGGAGGAAAGGGCGGAATGGTCGCCGGAAAACTACCTCGCTGGCCAGCCTACCCTGCAGGATCACCTGTTGCTCCAATTACAGATTGCCGCTAAATCCCCGGCCCAGCTGACAATCGGCAGCTTCCTTATCGGCAATATGGATGCCAATGGCTATTTAAAAATCGGCCTTAAAGAAGCTGCCGACCTGTTAAAGCAACCCCAGGCCGCCGTCTGGGAGGCCCTGGACCTGATCCAGCATTTTGATCCCCCGGGGGTGGGTGCCCGGGACCTGGCCGAGTGCCTGCTTTTGCAACTGCGGCAACGGGGGGAAGCCCCGGCGGGTACGGAGAAGATTATTCGCAGTTTTTTACCGGACGTGGCCGAGGGGCGCCTGACGCGTGTCGCCCGGCGCCTGAACCTGACACTGCCAGAGGTGCAGGCGGCGGTAGATTATATCCGTTCCCTGGACCCCAAACCGGGCCGCGCCTTTGGCGGCGGCCAGGATAACCGCTATATCGTGCCTGACGTCATTATTGAACGGGTGGGGGAGGAATATGTAGTCCTGGTTAATGATCTGGCCATGCCCCGGCTGGGGGTCAACCCCGTTTACCAGGCCCTCATGCGCCAGGAGGCCCCCTGCGATCCCCAGACCAGGCACTTTATTGAAAGTAAGCTCAATGCCGCTGCCTGGCTGATTCGCAGCCTGGAGCAGCGCCGGTTGACGGTGTACCGGGTAGTAAGTTGTCTGGTCAAGGAACAGCGGGAGTTTTTAGATAAAGGCCTGAAATATCTCAAACCCCTAACCATGCGCCAGGTAGCCGCTACCCTGGGGATCCACGAATCTACCGTCAGTCGGGCAACGGCCAACAAATATGTCCAGACGCCCCAGGGCGTTTTTGAGCTAAAGTTTTTCTTCGCCAGCGGCGTCGAGAAGCAGGGGGGCTCTGTTACGGCGGAGAGCATCAAAAGGATGATTGCTGAAGCCATCCGCCAGGAAGACGTCAAGGCACCCCTGACGGATCAGCAGCTACAGGAAATCCTCGAGCAGCAGGGCATCCGCATCTCCCGGCGGACGGTGGCCAAGTACCGGGATGAAGAGGGCATCCCGGCAGCCGGAAAAAGAAAACGCTATTAGTAATTAGCAGGAAGGATTTTGGCGATTTTTGTTGAATAGATAGTGTCTAATGGTACAACCAGGGCCGCTGGTAGACTGGGCACCTGCTGCTGGTCTTCATAAAAAAACCCGGATTTAGATATAATAGCAGCAGGTATCAGGCCTGTGGCAGTATGGCAGGGTCCCAGGCCTGGAACCGGCCGTGGCGCCGGCCGGATTTAGGGACCAGAATGTTTAAAATGAGGTAGTTTAAATATGGGAGGGGCTAATCCAGCAAGGATTAACTCCTGCTGTACAACCATAAAGGAGGAGTACATAATGGCAGTTAAAGTAGGTATCAATGGTTTCGGGCGTATCGGTCGCCTGGTTTTCCGGGCTTTCCTGGAAAAACCCGAACTGGAAGTAGTAGCGATCAACGACATCACCGATGTTAAGACTAATGCCCATCTGCTCAAGTATGACTCGGTCCACGGGCGCCTGGACGCAACCGTTGAGGCCCGGGAAGGAGCCATAGTCGTCAATGGGCGCGACATTAAAGTCCTGGCCGAACGCGATCCGGCCCAGCTACCCTGGAAAGACCTGGGGGTAGAGATTGTCATTGAATCAACGGGTGTCTTTACCGATGCCACCAAAGCCGCTGCCCACCGCCAGGCTGGTGCTAAAAAGGTCATCATTACCGCTCCGGCGAAAAAGGAAGATATTACCATCGTCATGGGCGTCAACAATGACAAATACAACCCGGCCCAGCATAATGTCATTTCCAATGCCTCCTGCACCACTAACTGCCTGGCGCCCATTGCCAAGGTTCTCCACGATAACTTCACCATTAAACGCGGCCTCATGACCACGGCCCATTCCTACACCAACGACCAGCGTATCCTGGACCTCACCCATAAAGACCTGCGGCGGGCCCGGGCCGGCGCCCTCTCCATTATTCCCACCACCACCGGTGCGGCCAAAGCCATCGGCCTGGTCCTGCCGGAGTTGAACGGCAAGCTGAATGGTTTCGCCATGCGGGTACCCACCCCCAATGTCTCGGTTGTCGACCTGGTGGCCGACTTAGAGAAGCCGGCTACGGTGGAAAGCATTAACGCCGCTATGAAGGCTGCCGCGGAAGGCCCCATGAAGGGTATCCTGGGGTACTGTGAAGAACCCTTGGTTTCCCGCGACTTCAATGGCGACCCACGTTCCTCCATTGTTGACGCCCTATCGACCATGGTCATCGACGGGACCCTGGCCAAGGTCGTTTCCTGGTATGACAACGAGTGGGCCTACTCCAAACGGGTTACTGACCTGGCGGCTTTCATCGCTGCCAAAGGACTCTAAAAGGGGCGGTCGCCGCGAGGCGACCGTTTCGTATGCCGGGGGAATCAGGGTAGCATAATAAGGGAACGGGTAGCACAATTGGGCAGAAGCTTATTTCCACAGGAGGTGCATGCTGAATGGCCAAGTTAACTATCAAGGACCTGGATTTGCAAGATAAAAGGGTCCTGGTGCGGGTTGATTTCAATGTCCCCCTGGAAGACGGCCGGGTTACCGATAACACCCGGATCCGGGCCGCCTTGCCCACTATCGAGTACCTGCTAAACCACGGCGCCCGGGTAATCCTTATGTCTCACCTGGGTCGGCCCAAGGGCAAGGTCAAGGAAGAGCTGCGGCTGGATCCGGTAGCTAAAGAACTGGAGGGGCTCCTCCACCGGCCGGTACATAAGGTGAACGATTGTATTGGTCCCGAGGTGGAGGCCGCCGTGGCTGCCCTGCAGCCGGGAGAGGTCCTGCTCCTGGAGAACCTGCGCTTCCATCCTGAAGAAGAAAAGAACGATCCTGCTTTTGCCCGCCGGCTGGCCGATCTGGCCGATATTTACGTTAACGACGCCTTTGGTGCCGCCCACCGGGCCCACGCCTCCACCGAGGGCGTAGCCCATTACCTGCCGGCGGCGGCCGGTTTCCTGCTGCAAAAGGAGATCGAGACCCTGGGTAAGGCCCTGGCCGACCCGGAGCGTCCCTTTGTGGCCATTATCGGTGGGGCCAAGGTGTCCGATAAGATTAGCGTTATCCGCAACCTCCTTGATAAGGTAGATACCCTGATCATCGGCGGCGGCATGGCCAACACCTTCTTAAAGGCCCAGGGTCATGCCATGGGTAAATCCCTGGTGGAAGAGGATCAGGTGCCCTTGGCCGGGGAACTGACCCAGCTGGCCGCCCGGCAGGGCGTCCAACTGCTCCTGCCCCGGGATCTGGTGGTGGCCCGGGAGTTTAAGGCTGATGCCCCGCACCAGGTCGTAGCCGTTAACGCCGTACCCGACGACTGGCTGGCCCTGGATATCGGCCCGGAAACGGCCCGGGCCTATGCCGGCGCCCTGGCAGGAGCCCGCACCGTCGTTTGGAACGGCCCCATGGGGGTCTTTGAAATGGAGCCCTTTGCCCACGGCACCGAGGCCGTGGCCCGGGCGGTGGCCGCCGTTGACGGCATGACCATCGTCGGCGGCGGGGATTCGGTCGCAGCTGTAGAAAAGATGGGCGTAGCTGATAAGATTAAGCACATTTCCACCGGCGGCGGCGCCTCCCTGGAGTTCCTGGAAGGCAAGGCCCTGCCAGGGGTAGTCGCCCTGGCGGAGAAGTAATTAGGGACCGGCTACCTTAACTCTAAATACTGCCTGCCCCCGGGGGAACCGGGGTCACCTTGGGCAAGGGAGGAATTAAATTGCGCCGACCGATTATTGCCGGCAACTGGAAGATGCATAATACTACGGCAGAGGCCCGGGATCTGGTCACCCTGTTGCGGCCCCTGGTAGGCAAAGCCGGGGCTGAGGTGGTGGTCTGCCCGCCCTTTACGGCCATAGCGGCTACTGTTAACGCCGCCTCCGGCTCTAATATCTCCGTGGGGGCCCAGGACCTTTTCTGGGAGGATAAGGGGGCCTATACCGGCGAGGTATCCGGGCCCATGCTCCGGGACCTGGGCTGCCGTTATGTCATCATCGGCCATTCCGAGCGGCGCCAGTATTTTGGCGAGACTGATGCCACGGTAAATAAGAAGCTTTTGGCTGCCTACCGTAATAAACTGCTCCCCATTGTTTGTGTCGGCGAGACCCTGGCGGAGCGGGAGGCCGGTCACGCCCTGGAGGTTGTCGGCCGCCAGGTCCGGGAAGGGTTAAAGGGCCTGGAGCCCGATCAAGCCCGGGACTTGGTAGTGGCCTATGAACCTGTGTGGGCCATTGGCACCGGCAGGACGGCCACAGCCGCCGACGCCCAGGAGGTTATCGCCTTTATCCGCCGGACCCTGGCTGAGATGTACGGTGAGGTGGCCCGGGCGATCCGGATCCAGTACGGTGGCAGCGTCAAACCGGGCAATATTGTTGAGCTCATGGACCAGCCGGATATTGACGGGGCCCTGGTAGGCGGGGCTAGCCTGGACGCCGTTTCCTTCGCGGCCATTGTCAACTACGATGAAAAATAGGGAACCGCACCACCAGGCTAACTATTACTGGCCCGGCCGGCGCTGCCTATCTACAGCAAAAAGCTGGTGAGCGGGAGGCGGGTCGTTCATGGGAACGCCCTGACAAAAACTAGGAATGGGAGAATTTAGTTTGGTTAATGCTAAGCATCCGTTAATGTTGATGATCCTGGATGGCTTTGGCCTGGGGCCGGAGGGAGCCGGTAATGCCATCAGCCAGGGCCGGTTGCCCAATTACCGCCGTTTGTTGGCCGGGTATCCCCATACCCAGCTCCAGGCCTCCGGCGAGGCCGTGGGCCTGCCGGCCGGCCAGATGGGTAATTCGGAAGTCGGCCACCTGAATATGGGCGCCGGCCGGATTGTTTACCAGGAGCTAACCCGCATCAGCAAGGCCATCCGGGACGGCTCCTTCTTTACCAACCAGGTCCTGGTAGGGGCCGCCCGTTCGGCCCGGGAACGGGGTGGCGCCCTGCACCTTATGGGTCTGGTTTCCGACGGTGGCGTCCACAGCCACCTGGACCATCTCTATGCCCTCCTGGACCTGGCCCAAAAGGAGGGGCTGGAAAGGGTATATATCCATGCCTTCCTTGATGGCCGCGACGTCCCGCCGGCCAGTGCCGCCGGTTATCTGGAGCAGGTGGAGGCCGAGTGCCGGCGCCGGGGTACTGGTGCTATAGCCAGCATTATGGGCCGCTACTACGCCATGGACCGCGACCGGCGCTGGGAGCGGACGGAACGGGCCTACCGGGCCCTGGTGGCCGGTGCCGGGCACCAGGCGCCTTCCGCCGGCGAGGCCATCCAGGCCTCCTATGCCAAGGAGATTACCGACGAGTTCGTCGAACCGGCGGTAATCACCAGGAATGGCAGGCCCCTGGCGGTAGTGCAGGATGGCGACAGCGTTATCTTCTTTAATTTCCGCGCCGACCGGGCGCGGCAGTTGACCCGGGCCTTTGTCGATCGCGATTTTGAACCTTTTAGCCGGCCCGACGGGCGCCTGGATATCGAGTTTATTTGCCTGACCCAGTATGATGTCACCATCCCGGCGCCGGTAGCCTTCCCACCCCAGGTTTTAAAGAACGTCCTAGGGGAGGTCATCGCTGCGGCCGGTATGAAGCAACTGCGTATTGCCGAGACGGAGAAGTACGCCCACGTCACCTTCTTCTTTAACGGCGGCATTGAAGAACCCTTCCCCGGGGAAGATCGGGTCCTCATTCCGTCGCCCAAGGTGGCCACCTATGATCAAAAGCCTGCCATGAGCGCCCGGGAGGTCACCGCTGCCGTCCTGGAACGGCTAGATAAGTACGATCTCATCGTCCTCAACTTTGCCAACCCCGATATGGTCGGCCATACCGGCGACCTGGCGGCAGCCATCGTCGCCGTGGAGACGGTGGACGAGTGTCTCGGCCGTATCGCCGCTGCCCTGGCCGAGCGCCAGGCCCCTTTGCTCCTCACTGCCGACCACGGCAACGCCGAGGAGATGCGGGAGCCAGACGGTGAACCCCATACCGCCCACACCAGCAACCTGGTACCCTTTATCCTGGTTGATGAGCGCTACCGGCAGGCTTACCTGCGCGCGGGAGGCGCCTTGCAGGACGTAGCCCCCACAGTGCTGCAAATCCTGGGGCTGCCCCAGCCGGCGGAAATGACGGGACAGAGTTTGCTTGTAAACTTGTAAAATAGCAGGGCAACTTAACAAAAAATCACCGCCTAGGGACTAAAAACTTCACCATCGGACCAAGAAGGCTGGAGCCAGGCTGGAGCCAGGAAGAAGTAACTGCCAGTCGAGATGTTTTCTTTATGGATGATGGATCCTGATGCGGTCTAATATAATGGGAGGTGCCTTTAGCCTATGACTACTATCAGCGATATTTACGCCCGGGAGATCCTCGATTCCCGCGGCAACCCCACCGTTGAGGTTGAAGTCTTCCTGGAAAGCGGTGGCTTCGGCCGAGCGGCCGTGCCCTCAGGGGCTTCCACCGGGGCCTATGAGGCCGTCGAGCTGCGGGATAAGGATGAGAAGCGCTTCGGCGGTAAGGGTGTTCTGGATGCCGTCAACAACGTCAACGCCATCATCGCCTCGGAACTGGTGGGATCCGACGCCCTGGACCAGCGGGAGATCGACCGCCAGCTCATTGAGTTGGACGGCACGCCCAATAAGGGCAAACTGGGGGCCAACGCCATCCTCGGGGTATCCCTGGCCGTGGCCAAAGCGGCAGCCGATGCCCTGGGCCTGCCCCTCTACCGCTACCTGGGCGGGGTCAATGCCCATACCCTGCCGGTGCCCATGATGAACATTTTAAATGGCGGCAAGCATGCCGATAATAACGTCGACATCCAGGAGTTTATGGTCATGCCCGCCGGCGCCAGCGACTTTGCCAGTGCCTTGCGGATGGGCGCTGAGGTCTTTCACAGCCTTAAAGCCGTCCTTAAAGGCAAAGGCCTGAATACCGCCGTCGGCGACGAAGGCGGCTTCGCACCCAACCTGAGTTCCAATGTTGAAGCCATCGAGGTTATCCTGGAGGCCATCAACAGAGCCGGCTATGAACCGGGTAAGGACTGCTTTATCGCCCTAGACCCGGCCGCAACGGAACTCTATAAGGACGGCAAATACGTCTTTGCCGCTGAAGGGGTCACCCGTACCAATGAGGAGATGATTGATTTCTATGCCGGCCTCGTAGAAAAGTACCCTATCATCTCCATTGAAGACGGCCTGGCCGAGGACGACTGGGAAGGCTGGCAAGCCCTCACCAAACGCCTGGGTCATAAAGTCCAGCTGGTGGGCGACGACCTCTTCGTCACCAACACCGAGCGCTTACATCGCGGTATTGAGAGCGGCGCGGCCAACGCCATCCTCATCAAGGTCAACCAGATAGGCACCCTGACGGAGACCCTGGAGGCCATTGAAATGGCCAAAAAGGCCGGTTATACAGCCGTCGTCTCCCACCGTTCCGGCGAGACGGAGGATACCACCATCGCCGACATCGTCGTCGCCGTCAACGCCGGCCAGATCAAGACCGGTGCCCCCTCCCGTACCGACCGGGTGGCCAAGTACAACCAGCTCTTGCGCATCGAGGAAGAATTGGACGCCGCTGCCCTTTACCCGGGCTTGAAGGCTTTCTACAACCTGAAGAAGTAGCATCCTTTAGGAAAAAGAAACCCCGGCGTGGTAAACCATGACCGGGGTTTAATATATCCTCAGAACCATCCCTTGCGCCGGAAGAAGAAGAGCATCACCCCGGCCAGGAGGGCCATGACCCCCAGGACAACAAAATAGCCGTAACGCCACTCCAGCTCCGGCATATAGTGAAAGTTCATGCCGTAGATGCCGGCGATGAGGGTCAGGGGCATCATGATGGTGGTGATAACCGTCAGCACCTTCATAATTTCATTGAGGCGGTTGGAGGTCAGGGAGAGGTAGATTTCGACAGTTGAACTGGCCAGATCGTGAAAGGTCTCCACCTGGTCGATGAGGCGCAGCATTTCGTTATAGATGTCCAGGAAGAAGACGCGGTTTTCCTCCTTAACCAATTTGAATTCGGGGTAGGCCAGCAGGTTGATAATATCCCGCTGGGCACCGAGGATTTTGCGTAGTTTAATGGCCTGGCGCCGCATCGTAAAGACCTGGTTTAAGATCTGGCGGGTGGGCCGGCGGAAGACTTCCTCTTCCAGGTACTCGATTTTGCCTTCGGTACGGTCAAAGAAGGTAAAAAAGGTCCCTGTCAGGGGCTCCAGCAGGCTGTAGAGGATAAAATCAGCGCCTTTCTGGAAAAGCTGCGGGTCCTGGCGGTAATGTTGCCAGAGCTGATTAAGAAACTCTAGCTCTTCCTGGTGCACGGTGACAATAAACCCGGGACCGAGAAAGACGTTGAGGGCGCCAGTCAGGGAGCGCTGGTGGGGTTGGACACAGCGCAGGGTAAGAAAAGCGTAGTCTTCATACTGGGCCATCCCCGGCCGGTAGTGGGGATGGCGACAATCGTCTACGGCCAGGGGATGGAAGTGCCAGAGGGATGTTAGTAGCTCCAGCTCCTCCGGGGTGGGCCGGTTGAGGTCCAGCCAGACATAACCTTCTACATGGCGGGGTTGGCAACCAGGGGGCAGGTTTTCCAGGAGTCCCCGGGCCGGATCAAAAATTAAGAAACGCTGCATCTCAATCACCTGGAGTTGGTTTACCTTTAGTTTACCACAGGAGGGGCTGTCAAGTACCGGGTTGGTGGCTGTTTTCCCTGATAATATTGTTCCGGCGGGAGCCCGGGTGTTAGAATAAGATAGCTAATTAATTAAAATCACGGGGGTAGAGAAACTTGTCGAGGCGCACTGCAGGCATAGTTTTCCTGGCCATCGCTGCTTTCCTCCAGGGAATTCACTACCTGGTGGCTGCCATCTTTAGTTCAGGAGTATCATCATAGAATAGAGAATTGTTTCGGGCTATGCTCGGCTATACGGCGCCCGGCCTTGCCGCCTGGATCGCCCTCGCCCTGGCAGCCGGAATCGTTTACTTATTATAGGCGGAGATTGAGGTATGGCGGCAAAAGAAGTAATGACAGGGTTGACTTCTGCTATATACATCGGCACTTCCGGCTACAGCTACCGCGACTGGCTGGGTTACTTTTACCCGCCGGGGCTAGCGGCCAGGGAGATGCTGCCTTACTATGCCCGCGAATTTAACTTCACGGAGATCAACTCCTCTTATTATACCCTGCCGCGGCCCCAGAACCTGGAGCAAATGGCCCGCCGGGTGCCAGGGGACTTTATCTTCGCTGTCAAGGCCTACCGCACCCTGACCCACGACCGGGGGGAGAGCGTTGCCGGTGACAGCAAACAATTCCGCCAGGCCCTGCAGCCCCTAATAGATCGAGGCCGCCTGGGAGCCGTCCTGCTCCAGTTCCCCTATTCCTTTCACAATAACCAGGCCAACCGGGGGTACCTGGTGCGCTTACGGGAACTCCTGCCCGGCCTGCCCCTGGTGGTAGAATTTCGGCAGGCCGGCTGGATCCAGGATGCCGTCCGGGACTTTTTGGCCCACTACGAAATAGCCTATACCTGCGTCGATGAGCCGCAGCTGCCCGGGTTGCCGGGGCGGGCCGTCTACTGCACCGCCCCCCTGGCTTATGTCCGCTTCCACGGCCGTAACGCTGCTAAATGGTGGCGGCATGATGAGGCTTATGAGCGCTACGACTACCTGTACACAGCGGCCGAACTGAAGGAGTGGCTGCCTGGCATCGCCTACCTGGCCGACCAGGCCCGCCAGGTTTTCGTAGCCTTTAACAACCACTACCACTCCCAGGCAGTAACTAACGCCCGGATGCTCAAGGAACTGCTGGCCGGTGGGGGGTAGTTAGAACCCTGCTGGCCTGGATTTTATGCCTCGTGCCCCCACCATAAAGGAATTAGTGGCCGGGGGTTAGAGGGTTAACCCAGTATTCCTTAGGAGACGTAAAAATAGAGCTTGCCATTCTCCACGGTGCAGGCAAGGCGCCCTTCGTCCTTCAAGTAGCTGATAAAGGCCGATAGGCTGGCCAGGTTAAGGAAGTACTGGGGTACGTCCATAGTCATATCCTCCAGGATGGCCACCTGAGCCAGTAAATCTTCCCGGGTCAGGGGCTGGGCCAGGAGGTCCAGAAGCATCTCCAGGCAGTTGTTTATCTGGCGGCGGTTTTTTTCCAGTACCGGCGCCGGATCAATAATAACCTCCCGCCCGTGGGCCGGCAGCAAGAAAGGAATATCCATACCGGCCAGGGTTCCCAGGGTAGCCAGTTCGGCCTTGATATCCAGCAGGAAAGGTACAGGATACTTGGCCAGGGTGGCCGGATCATAGACGGCATCGCCGCAAAAGAGAACTCCATCCGGGGTAAGGAAGGCCAGGTGCCCGGCAGTATGCCCCGGCGTGGCCAGGACCTGGAGGTGCTGATCCAGGAGTTTCAGTGGCCCCGGCGTAATGGTCAAATCAACTGCCGCCGGCCGGGCGAAGAGGAGGGGTACTTTAATCTCGTCAAAGGGATTGGCCCCGTAAAGGGCAGTTGTGCCCAGGAGGTTATTCTCCATAAAAGGCTTTTCCAGGGGCGAAGCCAGGATCTCCAGGCCAGGGTAGAGTTCCTTCAACAGGGAATGGGCGCCGAAATGGTCGGCGTGGCCGTGGGTGGTCAGGAGGTACCGGGGTTTGAGGTCATTACCGGCCAGGACCTGGCTGATTTTATGGGCAATTGTATTGTTGATGCCGGAATCAATTAACAGGCAATAACCGCTTTTAGTAGTGAAAACGCCGGCATTGGTGGCGCCGGGAATATAGTGGGTGTGACCATGAATCTTGATCAGTTCCAATACTATCGTTCCTTTCCTGGTGACACTGCCTGTTCTTCCGCAAACAGGGTTCTACCGGAAATGATCCCCCTGAAGTTTCCTACAGGCTGGTGGGGCAGGCTCCAGTGGTGCCTGGCAGGAACCTGGCGCTGAGGTTGTTTGGTGCAGGGGTTTCAGACTCACTGCTCTATTATAATCGCCGAGTGGAAGACAGGGTAGTCCCCTGGAACGCCAGAAGGGCATAAAAAAAGTGCCTGCCGGCACTCAGTCGTTGATGGAGATAAAGTTTTTACAGTAGCCGTCAGCATTTCGCGGCGGCCAGGCGCGACAGCAGTAATGGTTGTTTAAACAGTAGATACACTCGACCTGGTCACAGGGGATACCGTTGCCGTAAACTCCGGGGAGACCGTTCATAATCTGTTCCTGCTCAGGAAGGATATTTTTAATTCCCGCGTGACTTACTTCCTGAAACATGGATAAATCTCCTCCCTCCGGATTTTCTAGGGTTATTGTATCATGTATACAGGATTTTTTAAAACCGGTTTCTTGGTTACTGGGAACGATTTGGTAGACTTTTCAGGTCAATCTCTCTTCCTGGCAGCACGGGAGGCAGGTTTTTATTTAATTTGCGCCAGGCAACTTTTTCTTGCTTTACCCCAGCTTTTTTTGTTAAAATTAAGGCTGCAGGTAGTGCAGCCAGGGGGTGAAAATTTTGCTGCATACAATTATCCTGATTCTCGATATACTGGTGGCCCTGGGGTTGATAGCCACAGTCCTTTTGCAGTCAGGCCGCAGTGCTGGGATGTCCGGTGCCATTGCCGGCGGTGCCGAAGCTATTTTCGGTAAAAAAAAGGGCCTGGATGATTTCTTGGCGCGGATTTCAGCCGTTCTAGCGGGCATATTTATCGTGTTTACCCTGCTTCTATCGATTATATGATAGTATATGATAGTATATGATAGTATATGAGGTGTTGACGGGCAATAATGCCCAATTTTTTTAGGTTGCGAGGAGATGGGAATCAATGGATCAAGAAGCAGCCCGGAAGCTCATGGCAAGGCACGTCAAAAATAAAAACCTGCGCAAGCACTGCCTGGCAGTAGGGGCCGTCATGGCTGCCCTGGCCCGGCACTTTGGCGAAGATGAAGAAAAGTGGGCTGTAGCCGGCTTGCTCCATGACATCGATTATGAGGAGACCAAAGAGGAACCGGACCGTCACAGCCTGGTAGGGGCGGAGATGCTGGCCCGGGAGGGCCTGCCGGAGGATGTAATCTACGCCGTTAAGGTCCATAATGAACGCCATGGTCTGCCGCGGCAGGATCGTCTGAGCAAAGCCCTTTACGCTACTGATCCCCTAACGGGGTTGATTGTCGCTGCGGCCTTGATCCGCCCGGAGAAAAAGCTGGCCATCGTCGACGTACCATTTTTACTTAATCGCTACCAGGAAAAATCCTTCGCCCGCGGGGCCAACCGGGAGACCATGGCCGCCTGCAGCGAACTGGGGCTGACCCTGGAGGATTTCTTCCACATTGGCCTGGAGGCCATGCAGGGGATAGCCGCGGAACTGGGATTATAAAATTACTATACCCGGTGGTACGCCGGGTATTTTTTTAAGGCCGAGTGGTTGCATAATACATAACGAGGCCTGAAGATCGGAAGCCTTATTTTACACCCCTCCGTGGGAAGCCGACCCCGGGCGGCCGGTACCCTTTGCCGGCCAGGCAGGTACCCACATCGGTAATTACTCAGATTGGCACGGGGAGCAATCTATGGCACCTCGGCCAGGCAGCGTAACGCCAGGTGGGCAACCGAGCCGGGTAGCTCCCAGGTAACGGGCGTAGAATGAAAGATCGCAATCTCGAGAGAAAGGGAATTTAAATGGACCACGAAGAACTACTCACCATGATGCGGGCCCGGTCCTACCGGCCCCTGACGGCGGCGGAGTTAATGACCGCCCTGGGGATAGATGACGATGACGCCGGGGCTTTCCGGGAATTCCTATATTCTCTGGAACAAGAGGGTTTAATCGTCCGTACCAGGAAGGATAAATACGGCCTGCCGGAAAAGATGGATCTGGTCAGCGGCCGCCTCCAGGCTTCCGCCAAAGGTTACGCCTTTGTAGTTCCCCTGGAAAAGGAGCGCGAGGACTTATATATCAGCGCCCTGAATATCAACGGCGCCATGCATGGTGACCGGGTCCTGGCCCGGGTGCTCCCCGGTACCGCCATCGGCGGCCGCCGCCGGGAAGGAGAGATTATCCGCGTCCTGCAGCGGGTCAATAAGCGGGTGGTGGGGACCTTTGACGCCACCCGCAACCTAGATTTTGTCATTCCCGACGACACCCGGCTGCATCAGGATATAATAATCCCTGCCGGGGCCTCCCTGGAGGCCAGGGACCGGGATAAAGTTGTAGTCGAGATCACCCGCTGGCCCGAGGCGCGGCGCAACCCCGAGGGGCGGATCATCCAGGTCCTGGGGCAAACTGGTGCGCCCGGGGTGGACGTTTTAAGCATTATCAAGAAATACGGCCTGGAGCCAGAATTTCCTCCGGCGGTCCTGCAGGAGGCGGCAGCGATCCCGGAAGGGATCGCCCAGGAGGAACTGGCCCGCCGCCACGACCTGCGGGACTGGCGCTTGGTGACCATTGACGGCGCTGATGCCCGTGACCTGGATGATGCCGTTTCCCTGGAGTTACGGCCGGACGGCAGCTACCTGCTAGGAGTCCATATTGCCGATGTCAGCTTCTACGTCCGGGAGGGCAGGCCCCTGGACCGGGAGGCCTTTAACCGGGCAACGAGTGTTTATTTCGTCGACCGGGTTATTCCGATGCTGCCGACCAGGCTCTCCAATGGGATCTGCTCTTTAAATGCCGGCGAAGACCGCCTGGCCCTGACGGCCCTGATGACCATTACGCCGGCGGGCAGCATTGAGGCCTATGAGCTCTTTCCCTCGGTGATCAGGGTGCGGGAGCGCATGACCTATGACGACGTCCGGCGCCTCCTGGAGGAAAAGGTTCCGGAGCTCACGGAGCGCTACTGGGAACTGGTGCCTGATTTTAGGAACATGGCCCGGCTGGCGGCCATCTTGCGCCGGCGACGCCGGCGGCGGGGCGCCATTGACTTCGATTTCCCCGAAGCCAAAGTAAAACTGGATGACCAGGGGCTGCCGGTGGCCATTATCCCACGGCAGCGGTCGGTAGCTGAGGGCCTGATCGAGGAGTTTATGATTGCTGCCAACGAAGTGGTGGCCCGGCACCTCTACGAGCTGGCGGTGCCCGCCGTTTACCGGGTGCATGAAGAGCCGGCACCGGATAAACTGGAGGATCTAAATCGCTTCCTGGCCTTTTTCGGCTTCCACATCAAACCCAACCGAGAAGGGCGGGTTAAGCCCCGGGCCTTCCAGGAGATCCTAAAGGCTGTCAAGGGCCGGCCGGAAGAACGGGTCATCAGCATGGTGATGCTGCGCTCCATGATGCACGCCCGCTATGCTGGCGACTGCCTGGGCCACTTCGGCCTGGCTTCCACCTATTACTGCCACTTTACCTCACCAATCCGCCGCTACCCGGACCTGGTGGTCCACCGCGTTCTCCGGGAAACCTGGTCTCCCCAGGGTATAACAGCAGAGCGGCTGGCGGAGCTCGACAACCTGGTGAATCTGGCTGCCGTCAAGGCTTCGGAGAGGGAGAAGCTGGCCGAAGAGGCCGAACGGGAATCCCTGGATATGAAAAAGGTCCAGTATATGGAGCGCCATGTAGGCTCGATCTTTACCGGGGTCATCAGCGGGGTGGTACCCTACGGCTTCTTTGTAGAGCTGGAGAATACCGTGGAGGGTCTGGTCCACGTCTCGACCCTGACGGACGATTATTACCACTACCAGGAAGATCAGCTGACCCTGGTCGGCGAACATACAGGCAGGTCCTTTCGCATTGGCCAGCCGGTAGAGGTGGTAGTTACCCGGGCGAATGTCGAAGCCCGCCAGGTGGATTTTGAATTAGCAAAATCAGATACTGAAGCGCCTGATGCCCCGGGCGTTAAGACCGGGGGCCTGCGGCAAGGAATTAGCGTCCGGGCTAAGGGGGGCGAAACCACCGGGGCTAAAGCCGGAAAGAGAAAATCCGGGCCAGCTGGCGCTAAAGCCCGGAAAAAAAGAGCTAGATCGGCTGTTGGCAAGGCTGGAGGGAAGGAGCCCGGGCCTATCCGGGACTATGATCCGTCCCGCAGTAAGGGTAAGTCCCGGGGTAAACGGAATAAAACTCCCCGGCCGCGTTAATAATAGTTATATCTTATTTGGGAGGAGGTTCTCTTATGCCCCAGCGGGTAGCAGTAGAGAGGGATCTCAGCGCCATTGGCGAGCACCTGGCCGAAAACGGCCTCCAGGTAGAGCGGCTAGATATAACGGATATGACACCAGAACGGCTGCAGGATTACGGCGCGGTCGTCATTAGCGGCCAGTCAACCAACTTTATGGGTATGGCTGACCTGAAGACCCGGGTGCCGGTCATCGAGGCGGCCGGCAAGACGGCCGACGAGATAACTTCCATGGTTAGGGAACACCTACAACTGTTGCATTAGGTAGAATTTGGCGACGCCTCTTGACGTCACCCCGCCGATCTGTGTTATAATAAAGTAGGCGGGAAAGCGAGTGTGACGCCTATGGGCCGCCAGGTTAAGATCGTGACGGATAATCGCCGTGCCCGCCACGATTATTTTATCGAGGAAACCTTTGAGGCCGGTATGGCCCTTACCGGGACGGAAGTTAAATCCCTGCGTAATGGCCGGGCTAATATCAAGGATAGCTACGCCCGGGTGGAAAACGGCGAACTGATCCTGCATGACATGCATATCAGCCCCTTTGAACAGGGTAATCGTTTTAACCACGAACCGCGGCGACCGCGGCGCCTGCTCATGCACCGATATGAGATCCAGCGCCTGTACGGTAAAGTCCGGGAAAAGGGGTTGACCTTAATACCCCTGAAGGTGTATTTTAATGAACGCGGCCGGGCCAAGGTGGAACTGGCTCTGGTCAAGGGAAAACGCCTCTATGATAAACGGGAAGATATCGCCGCCCGGGACGCCCAGCGGGAAATAGCCAGGGCTTTACGTGAGAGACAGAAAATCTAACCTGGGGGCGTAATGGTTTCGACGGGGGTGGCATTGGCAGTAGTAGCCAGGCGAGATCCCACCGGCTCGTTAAACGGTGGAACGGCTTTTAAGTGCCGACGATAATTTAGCTCTGGCTGCTTAGTTAATTAAGTAGCCCATCCGCCTGGTCCCGGCCTGCGGGGACGAGATGCGGGTGTCAAATCGAGCAGGCTACCGGCAAGGCCCCGGCCCGGGGGTCTGAAGGGAATATCAAGCGGGCTGGCCCACGGGTATCCGGTTTCCGGGAGACCTAAGGGCGAGATTTAAAACGGAAGCTATCCTGGTAGAAGCTACTGTGGGTGTACCTTCGGACAGGGGTTCGACTCCCCTCGCCTCCACCAGCCTTATCCGGAATTGGGGGATTAAATTTCAGGATTACCTCAATCCGATCTTGATATACAATAATTTTGTGGACTAAATGGTCCACTATTTTTTTACACTCAATGGGGTTATCCCTGTCTATAATGAATTTTAGGGTTCGTTGTAAATAATCCAGGACCATAACCTCAGTAAGCTGTAAACTGTTATTATTTATTTCCTCTAACCTGGCCTCTAGCTGGCTTTTTTCTGCCTTGTAAGCTTTAATTCTTTCGCCTGCTATACTTATATCTAATGCCCCGGTTTCTAAGGCCTCAAACAGTTTATTTATACGTTTTTGTACCTCATCTAATCGTTTTTCAATATATTTGAGTTGCTGTCTATTTTCCTGCTGTCTTTCCTTGGCTAATTCAACTACTTTTGTAGCCAGGTTTTTAAATTCTGCGGGGTTAAGTCGCCTTTCAATTTCATCAAACACATAGTTTTCCAGACCTTCCTTGCGGACAGCTTTATTCTGGCATTGGTGGGTCCTGATACGGTTATTACACTCATAGATATGATAACGTTTATTACCCCGGCCAGGGCGAGAGCTATTACCAACAAAAGCTGCCCCGCATTCCCCGCAAAAAACTTTTCCAGTGAGAATATAAATCACATTACCTTTTTGCCTGGGGCTCAGTACTTTACGTTCTTCCATTATCTTTTGCACCCTTTCAAATTCGGCTGGGGATATTATGGCCGGCATGGCTCTGGGGATGCGGATTATTTCTTCGGCATTTTTGCTGGCATGGTTGTTTCGCTTGCCAAACTTTTTGCTTGCCGCGCGGTTAAATATATAAGTACCAGTATACTTTTCATTTTTAAGGATATCGTGGATGGAGTTTTTAGAAAAAGGGTTACCTACCTTTGTCTTATAACCCTTTTCATTTAAGGCTTGAATAATTTTGCCATAGCCATAGCAATCGAGGAACATTTTAAAGATTAACCTGACTGCTTCAGCTTCTTTTTCGTTAATGCAATATGTACCTTCCGTAGTAACATCATACCCCAGGGGAGGTTTACCGCCTGTATGTTTGGCCTGGAAGGCTGTTTCCCTCATGCCCTTCATTACCTCACGGCCCAAATTCTTAGAATAATACTCAGCAAAGGCTTCTAGTACCCCTTCAAGTATCACACTTTCAGGACTATCATCTAGAGGTTGATCTACTGCAACAAGTTTAGCTCCTGCCTTTTGAATTTCCCTTTTATAAAACGCCGCATCATAACGATTGCGAGCAAAGCGGTCATATTTGTGGATAAGCACATAGTCTACTTTGATTTCACTTTTTAAATCGGCTATCATCTGCAAAAAGCTGGGCCTGTCATCTGTTGTAGCGCTTCTAGCTTCATCAGTATATTCCCTTATGATGGTTATCCCTTGCCTTTTGGCATATTCTTTTATAGCACGTATTTGGGCCAAGATACTTTCTTCCCTTTGATTATTACTTGAAAACCTGGCGTATAAGACGGCTTTCATGCAGAAACACCCTTTTCTTTTTCCAGGTATTTTAGCAAGGTATTTCTATCCATAAGTGTTACTCCTGTCCTTTTGGCTTCCTCTATTGCCTGTTCTGTAAAATACTGGTTAGTAATTATCATGGCATAATGACAATTATAATATTGCTTACCCCTTAAAGCTTCTCCTATTACTTTAGCCCCTACTCTTCCATTCCTGTTAGACAATTTTTTTGCTTGTACCGCTACCCTGGCTCCTCCAGAACCTATAAGAATAAGATCCGCACCGTGGTCTTTATACCCGCGTTTTAAATCAACCTTATAACCCAGGTGCTTAAATAAAGCCTTTAAACGGATCTCAAAGTCGCGGCCAGACATTTGGTCTATCTCTAACATTCCAGTGCTTTTTAACCTGTTATATCTAATGGTGTCTATTAGGTATTCAATAAAATACTTAATAATAAGGAGCATTAAAGGTATAGCCGAGAATTCCAATATAATCCATACTAATTGCATGATCATTTTAAAAGTGATTATTTGTCCCATGGGTATATCTTCCCTTTGGCCTTTATTACCACTTGAAATTATCTACAAAATCTAACATTTCCCTTATAGCTTTCATAAAATCGTCATATTTAGGGTTGCTTATCTCTAAGGTTTTACTTTGCCGCCATTCAGCTAACATTTTATGTGTCATGGCTTTATTCTGAATGCCTAATTCATCTAGACGGTTAATCATTGCTTCCCAGGAAACATCAAATTTTTCTTTTAGGTTTCCTAAAGCGGGAACACTGACAGGGGGGATAGCGTACATCCTGACCAATTTTTCAGGCATTAAAAATTCCCTAACAAAGATATTGGCTTCCCGGTCTAAAATGCTTAATTCTTGATCATTTAGGGAATTGCAGTCATAAGTCTGGAAGTGTTTAAGCACTATATGCGCCAATTCGTGGGTATAGGTCCAATTTATTCGGCCATCTGGCAGGTATATATTTATGTACACCTTATAACCTTCGGCAGGGTGATATGTAGTAAAACCTTCTTCTGTATCATCCGAGAAGTAATATAACTGGGCTAACTTTTGAACTATTTTTATAGCGTTAATAGGGAATTGATTAATACCAAGCCCATTAAGAAAAAAACGGGCAGTAGCTTTTGCGAAGGCAGCCCTTATCCTTATCGGTTTGATTTTATTCAATTCTTAGCTTCATCTCCAGGGCTAGGGTTCTTTATATTTGTAAGGCTGAAAGATTTTTAGTTTGTTATGCTTCACATATTCAAAGTCTTTAGGATTGGTGGTGTAGATGGGCAACCCCCTGGCGATAGCGGTGGCGGCGATATAACAATCCTCAACATGGTGCTCCCGGTATTCCGCCGACTGCCTGCTTAACAGGCCGGCTATTTTCGCTACTTTTGGGCCTGTCCCGATAATCTTGCAAAATACCGGTATATCTTCTAATATCCTTTTTTCTTCTTCAGGGGAAATATAGGGGTATTGGAGTAACTCTTTCAGGGTATGGACAGAAATAAATATGGGGGCCTCATTTTGAATAAAGCCCTCAATGAGCTTTGCCGCCTGTTGCGACAAAAAAGCCTGCCTTTTGTTCTTAGGCCTGGATCTTCTAAGATAGCGTAAATAATCAACGAGAATACCAGTATCTAGAAGGACGCCATTCATAACATTTATTCCTGATCAAAGAATGACGTATCTTTACAGGCCCATAGCCCTCGTACTCTCCTTGCGGCGGCCAGTTTTTCTTTTTTAGTGGGTTCCCTCTTTTTTATCACAAAGACAGTTTTAGCTGCTTTTTTGTTATCAATAACCCTTTTGGTTGTTTTCATGCTTTATCATCCTCTCTAATCTTCGGTGATAGCTTCAATTGCTGTTTCAATTATCTTGGCTATTTTTTTCCTTTCCTGGGCCGTGGGTTTTTTCCCGGACCTGCGCAGGACTTGTAATACTTCCGGCCAGTTTTCTTCTACAGGGTCCTTTTGTTGTAAAGAGGAAGTCTTATTCCGAAGTAAAAAATCAGTGGAACATTGAAGTATATTAGCAAGTTTAGCCAATATTTCTCCATCGGGTTCTCTTCTTCCAATCTCCCAAGAGGATACGGTTGACCTATTTACACCTATTTTTTTTGCAACATCCTCTTGAGTAAGACCTAGTTCTAATCGTTTTTGCTTAATTCGGTTGCCCAACATTGGGTACCCCTCCAAAAGTATTTTAATTATAATAGTGTCATATAGCAACTACCTGTGACGAAAAGACACCTTATTTTTATAAAATGCTTGACAAGTGTCATATGGGCACGTTATAATGTAAGTGTCAGTTAGACACGGGGGGTGACAAAAATGCGTATTCAATTGATAAAGGCACGAAAACAGGCCTTGTTTACCCAGGCAGAAATAGCAAATAGGTTAGGTATTGCAAGAGCCGCCTATGCTCATTATGAAAGGGGGAGTCGTACACCATCAATAGACATAGCCTTAAAAATAGCTAATATATTAGGGTGTAAAGTTGAAGATATTTTTTTATCTAATAATGTGTCAGATAGTCACCATGGTTATAACGGTACTGAAGGGTAGTAGTGTTAAAAGGCGGGAGAACTAAAATTCTTGCCGGCGATTATCAGTTTAATGAAATTGCAGCCACATCTTTTATACAGCGGCCATTTAGCATGGAAAGGTTAAATTATCTGGTTAATTTAAGCTCAACAACCTTACAGACCATTATAGCGGGATGTGAAAGTCCTGAAGAAGTCAGGTACGTTGTTCTTTTGATGCGTGGAGCGATTGAACTCTGGTATCCAGCAAAGAAATAGGGTTGTGATCAGGATGTACTTACTAAAAATAACGGCCAAAAGGGAAGGGCGCAAGCTTTCAACTATAAGCGAAGAAATCATTGAAGAGATACCAGATGATCCTTATTACCTCGATACCATTGCGGAAGTATGTTTCAACCATATGCAGAAACTGGGCCTTATTCCTGGGCAAAAGGAAGAGGCAGAACTTATAAGTTAGCTCTTTAACAAAATAATACCACTCCGATGCCTTAAATTTAGTCGATTAGAGGGATAAATAATGAAAATTCGTGATTACATCCTGGATGCTGTTTCTATTATTACCTTACTGGCCTCTACCTATATCTTGTTTTATATTATTGCTCCAAATTAAAAGGAGGCGGAATTATGTTAACTCAAGAAATGCAAGAAAGGGTTAGGGCAGAAGCATTGGAGCATATGCGTCGGGCCAATATGAAAGAGCATGTAGCTACCATTATGGCTGCGAGGGGTAAGGAAAAGTGGCCGGTGCGCATTACCTTAAGGGCCGGTGAGTATTTTGAGGTTAGCGGACGTTCTACTAGAATGGATGTTTACCTGGCTGAAACTAATAGCGGCTATCTGGTTAGTATTCCTAATTTCCAGCGTTGCGGCGTAGTCCCGGGCGATTGCAGCCTTTATGACGTTCAAGAATTTATTGGCATTGATAATAAAGTAGACGCTACAACTTTGGCCGTGGCGTTGAGGTATCTAATAGACAATGGGAAAGTTGAAAAATAGAGCTGATATAAGCATGTCCTACACTTACCATATATCTTTAATCCAAAAATGCAATCGATGCGGTCGTATTTTTCTTTTCTTGCCTCAATGCCGGCAGGTTATTACCCGAAAAGGCTGCGTTTATTACTGCCGTGATTGCGCTCAGACGATAGAAAAAGAAAAAGCCCCCGGAGTAATTGTTCTAATGGGTTTATTTTTGGTGGCCTTGCAGAGGCGATTCAAGAGTGTTTAGGGTTTGACTATAGAAAGGCAGAATAATTACCAAAGATGAAGTGCAATAAAGACTATTTGAGGTGCCAAGATGTCCAGAAAAAGGAATATATCTACCGATATTTCCACTGATACCAGGGTAGCTGCACTGGCAGAAAAGGCCGGACCCTTCGCGGTCCTGGCCTTCACCTGGCTTATTCCCCACGCGGACGACTGGGGAAGATTTACGGCAGACCCCATGGAAATAAAGCTGCAAGTCTTTCCTGCCTTCAACGTCACAACCCATGAAATTCAGGAAGCTTTACAGGCTATAGCCGAAGTAGGGCTTATAACCCTGTACCAGGTTAATGGTAAGCAATATCTTGCCTTCAGAAACTCATTTTATAAGTACCAGACCTATATACCTGCAACTAAGAGAAGAGAGGATAAATCCCAATATCCAGCGCCGCCTAATATTAACGAGCATCGCATAATGCCGCAAAATGCCACTGATTATAATTCAGTGCCTCAAAGTGCCATTGAGCGGCGAGAAATGCCACTCAGTGGACCTTCTCCTTCTCCTTCTCCTTCAGAAACTAACGTGGATCTTGATACAGAGATAATAACCCCAGGGGATGATAAAGAATCTAGGGGGGTGCAGGGGGGAGAAAATCCGCCTTCGCCTGCGGCTTCGGCGGTTACTGACCAGCCACCACATAAAGAATGCAATAAATTTGCTAAAAACAAAGTACAAGAAGCATACACAGCCGAATTTGAGCATTTCTGGGCTATTTACCCGCGCAAGCTAGAAAAGAGGGCTGCCTATAAATCCTGGCGGGCAAGGCTTAAAGAAGGTATTAAGCCAGATGACTTGATAATAGCTGCCCTAAACTATGCCAAATACTGCCGCCAGAATGGTATTGATGAGCGGTTTATAAAACACGCTGCAACCTTCCTGGGGCCATCTAGGTCTTATGAGGATTATCTATCCTCATCAAAGGCCAGGGCAGAGCCGGGGCAAGATACTGGTATACCCCTTAGAGCCAGCCCTGATGCCATAGAGCCCAAAGCCTGGGATACACTGAGACAATTAGCAAGGGGTGACGAGTATCCATGACCAGGGAAGAGGCCATTGAAATACTTACGCTACTGACTGCGGCCTACCCAAACTACAGTTTACCAAAAGCAACAGGGAAACTTTATATCAAAATGCTGGCCGACATACCTGCAAAGTTAGGGGAAGCCGCGGCCCTGGCCCATATAGCAGAGTCCCAGTATTATCCGACAGTGGCCGAACTGAGGACTAAAGCCTTAAAGTTCAGCACCCAGGATACTTTACCTCAATCCGGGGAAGCTTGGGGTGAGGTTGTCAGGGAAATCAAGCGCGTGGGAAGCTATGGCACGCCGCAATTTTCCCACGAAGCCATAAAAAAAGCCGTTGACGCCGTGGGGTGGAAAAATATTTGTCTTAGCACGGACCCGGGAGTAGAACGGGCGCACTTCATGCGGATCTATGAACAATACCGCGCCAGGGAGCAGGAACAGGCTTTATTGCCAGCAAAGGTTAAAGAACTCATAACAGGAACCGTAAAGCAATTACCTGCAGCCAGCAGGGTAAGCGGTCTTAACCCTGTTTCGGAAATATTGCCCAGGGTGGTGGGAGATGATTATGGGGGTCCTTAGCCTGACTGTATTATTTATCTCTTTGGTTTATCTTTTGGTTTATTACCACAACAAAATACCTTGAGCGAGGTTGGTTAAAACTTAAACTATCTTTGGGAGGGATAATTATATGCCCTTAACCAATTATGACTACCTGTTAAAGAACTATGACTTCCTGAGCTCGGAACAACAGCGCATGATAGACAAGTTTATCTCGTTGCTGCCAGAACGCGAACAATATTTCGCCAAAAGGAAATATGTTGACGGCGCAACTTATGAGCAGATTGCCGAAGAAATGTCTTATACGGTGAGGACTATTTACCATATACGCCAGCGGGTACTGGAAAAGCTAAAGGTTTATGTGGTAAGCCGCGAAAATGAGATTTTAGCTCGCACAATGAGGAAAATAGTCTAATAAAACAGCCGCCGGCCTTTTCATTTTTTCTTCATTGTTTTTCTGTCAATCATGGCTTACTTTGTAAGTAAGGGGTGGCATTGATGGAATATTTAGTACAGACGCCCCACGGATTATTCAAGGTTCTCCAGCAGTTAAGCTACGGCGATATTATTATCGGCGGCCTGCTGGCCCTGATACTGGCCGTATTAAGTTTTAAGGTGATCTACGACATAGCGGACCGGGAGGGCTTTATCTGATGTGGCAGATAATACCCGGTCATTCGTTGGTAGCGATCTACGGTATGGCCTTTCTGGGGCCCTTTGCCACCTTGTACCTGGTGCTAAGGTTAGCGGGGTGGTGGCGTGGATTATAACTTTGCCTATGCGGTAATGTGGTTTTTCAGTAATCCCTGGCTAATAAAAGCCGTATTCTTTGCTATAACAGGGTTATCTATGCTGGCAATGGGCCTGGTCCTGTTAAGGTAGGAGGGGTGAGGGATGTCCTTTAACGTAGATATGAGCGAAGTATATCACCAGTTTGCTAATGTTTTCGGCAGCCTCACGCCTTTGCTCTGGCCCTTCATAGGTGCTTTGTTAGCCCTTTTCGTATTTGGTGGGTTAATTATGATCTTCCGCCATTACGCCAGGTAAGGCGGTGGTTAGATGCCACAATGGCAGCTTAATTATGATATTAGCTTATTTTACCAGGCATTTATTAATTGCTTTTATTCCATCTGGCCTATCCTGGCTGCTGCCATAGGAATAGCGTTAGCAACGCTCTTGCTTGAGGGGATAGTTAATGCATTTAGAAAATTTATCGAGGATCACCGGGGGTAGCCTACCGCTCATTGGGCGGACAGCTATAAATTACACCTATACGGGAGGGATAAAGGATGAGTCTTAATATTGTTCCTACCGATGTTTTGCAGTACATTGGCCAGGTGTTTGGCTCTCTTTGGCCGTTACTAGCTATAGGCCTGGGCATCATGGCCACTCCTCTGGTTATCGGAGCCGCCAAGACCGTCTTTTCTCGCCGCCGGGCTTAGTCCTTACTAAGTAATGCTATAAAGAGCCCTAATAAAGGGCTCTTTATAGCATTACAGCCTTTCTCAGGAGTAAGGGTCAATGATACTTTTAGAAGTCATCACCATCTTTTATTTCTATCACCTGGTATGGCTTTTCATCTCCCTGGCAATTGCCCGGACGCCGCCGGCAGAGCCGGCGGGGGAGGGGAAAAGCCGCTTTGCGGTATTGTTTCCGGCCCATAATGAGGAAGGGGTTATTGCCGCCTCTATAGCTTCAGTTAAAAACTGCCGTTACCCTAAAGAGTTATTCAACGTTTACGTTATAGCCGATAACTGTACCGATAGGACCGCCGCACTTGCCCGGCAGGCAGGGGCGATAGCCCTGGAAAGGCAAGATCCTCAACGTGGAAAACAACACGCCCTTAAATGGGCTTTTAATGCGATAGACCTTGAAAAGTATGACGCGGTGGTTATTCTGGACGCAGATAACCGGGTAGACTCTGGTTTTTTAAGCGCCCTGGATAGTGAACTACAGAAGGGCAATAAAGTAGTCCAGGGCTATTTAGAAACCCTAAATCCTAACGATAGCTGGATAACAGCCAACTACGCCTATATGTTCTGGTACATATGCCGGTTGAATATGGCCCGGTCATTGCTGGGCCTGTCAAGCTGGCTGGCCGGGACAGGCTTCTGCATCAGCACGGATGTTATAAAGCGCATCGGCTGGCGGGTTGAAACCCTGACGGATGACGTGGAATATACTTGCCAGTTAATACTGGCTGGCGAAAGGATTAAATTTGCTCCCGGAGCCGTGGTATATGACCAGAAGCCGCTGTTACTGGAAAACTCAATGCGGCAAAGGTTAAGGTGGATAAGGGGCCAAACCCAGGTAACTATGAAGTACTTGCCCCGCCTGGCGGTTCAGGCGGTAAAGGCCTGGCTGGCCGGGAAGCCAGGGGCAGCTATCCAGGCCATAGACGGCATAATGTGGGTGCCCATGCATCTGGTGGTCATGGCTTCAGTCGGGATGTCCCTGGCCCTGTTTGGGTGGCAGTACCTTTTGAGCGTCCTGGTGACGGCGCCAGTAACGTTTATATTGCCGATGGCAGCAGAAAGGGTAAAAAACGGCCGGGCCTGGGCCTACCTGGTAACCGCCGGGGCCTTCTTCTTTACCTGGCTGCCGGTTACGGCTTATGGGGTGGTGACTTGTGGACAAAAAAGCTGGTGGCGGACGCCGCATATATAAATCTACATGGCTTATTTTACTTTTTTCTTTTTTATTGTTTATAACTTTAATACCTAGTGCTTTTGCAGATACAACTTATAGGTATATTGTGATAGAAGTAAATGGCTATCAAGGGCCTACTAGTGGTCTAGGCGGAGCTATTATTAATGAAATAATAGTTGAAGATCAAAATGGCATAAATATAGTTAATAACTTAACACCCTTTACTGCTTATGATACTGCAACTGGAACGTTACCTACATATTGGGATTATTTAGATGGCAATGGAAGTAATGTTTGGAACAAACATCTTTTAACTGATGGTAGTTATTACGATAACTGGGCTCATACTACAAAATTTTTATATGGTAATTATCCTAGTAATACAAACAAAGCTAGATTTGCTTTTGACTTAGGTACAAGCAAAGTAATTAAGGATGTAAAAGTTTATTTGGGTACTAGTCAGAGCAATTCTTATCCACCCAAGCAGCTCAGTATATATTTAACAAATATTTTTAGTAACGATCAAGTAAATAAATTTGACAATACCGGGTTAACCCTATTAGGGACTATTAACCCTTCAAATGATACAGTACCGACACTTTATATTGTAAACGCCCCTGATACTACGCCGCCCTCTATTCCTACGGGTTTAACGGCAACTTCTTTATCCCCTACTCAAATATATTTAAGCTGGAACGCAAACACAGAAGCAGATTTAGCCGGATACTACATATATAGAGATAATAATAAAATAGCTACTTTAGGACCAACAACTACCAGTTATTATGATAATAATCTTATGGGAAATATGACTTACACTTATAGCATTGCAGCCTTTGATACAAGTGGAAACGTATCAACTTTAAGCAGCGGTGTTACCGCAACCACTTTAATGACTGTTCCCCAGGGCCTTACAGCCATTGCTACCGCCTATAATCAGGTTAAACTAAACTGGCAACAAGACCCAGATACTAACTTGGCTGGTTATATCATTTACAGGGATTATGTAGAAATTGCTAGAGTAGGACCCACAGCAACCACCTATATCGATAATGGTGTTAGCCCCAATACTCAATATACCTATGGAATTAAAGCATATGGTATCAATGGAACCATATCAGATATAAGTAACGCCGCCACGGTAACTACGCCACCAGTACCAGTAGTATCAACGCCGCAAGGATTAACAGCTACTGCTCTGGCCTATAACCAGGTCCAGCTTACCTGGCAGCCCAACACGGATCCCGGCCTTGCTGGCTATATAATTTACCGAGACTATGTGGAGATAGCCAGGGTGGGGCCTTCAGAGACGAGTTATTTAGATAACGGTGCCCAGCCAAATACGACTTACACTTATGGGATAAAAGCCTATGATAGCAGCAACAACGTCTCAGATATAAGTAACGCCGCTACGGTAACTACGCCGCCGGAAATAGCCGCGCCAACGGGTCTCAAGGCGATAGCATCATTTGACCATGTTCAGCTATCTTGGAACCCGAATACAGAACCAACCCTGGCAGGTTATATAATTTACCGTGACTATATCGAAATAGCCAGAGTAGGGGCCGGGGAAACGAGCTATATAGATAACAACATCATCCCTAACACCAGGTATATTTATGGGATAAAGGCCTATTCTACCAGTGGCTTCATTTCCGATATAAGCAATGCCGCCACCATGACCACGCCGGCATCGCCTAAGCCGGTTGTGACGGCCATGGTGGACGGTAGGACCATTAAAATCTCCTGGACAAGTTCGGGGAGCGGCTACATCTATAAAGTTCTTGTCAATAATCAAGAAGTCACTACCACCAGCGCGACGAGTCATAACTACACGGCCAGCACTCCCGGATATTACACGGTCCAGGTGGTGGCCGTGGCTCCAACGGGGGAGCAGTACCCCTCAGATAAGGTAGGAGTGACTATATCCTCCATTACAACCCCCGGCACCTCACAAATGGCCAGCGATTTAATTTCTAATATGGGAATAGTAATGGTCCCGACAGGTGGACTGCTGGCCCTGTATTTCGGCCTTAAAGCCTCTCCATTCTTGATTGAAGCCATAAAAGCTTTTATTGCAAGGAGGTTGTAACCGTGATTAAAAAAATAATTGTGGCCGCCGTTATCTGGACGGCCACTTTTAATATACTGGCAGGCGCGGCAGTAGCCAGTCCTGCCGCGCCTGTTATAAAAGTAGCTACTATTACCCAGCTGAAGCCGCAGGAAATAAACTGCCAGGGCATAAAACAGCCCCAAAATATAGCTGAAGTTGATGTTAAAAAGCCTGAAGTAATTTATAGCCCTCAAGGAATACAAATAACCTACTTCTCCAGGCCATCATTAGCGCAGAAAATGGGAGAGCAAATAGAGCAATGGATCTCCTGGGCTGCCGAAAAGGTGGGCATTAAAGCCTCCTGGCTGAAGGCGGTTGCCCTGGCCGAGTCAGGGGGTAATCAAAATACCGTTTCCCCTGCCGGGGCAATAGGGGTAATGCAGCTTATGCCGGCAACCGCTAAAGCCCTTGGGGTTAACCCTTATAATCCGCAGGAAAACATCCTGGGCGGGGCTATGTACCTCCGGCAACAGTTGGACCAATTTGGCAACCTCCCCCTGGCCCTGGCCGCTTATAACGCCGGCTCCGGGGCGGTCAAGCAGTATGGAGGTATACCGCCGTTTAAAGATACTGTTAGCTATATAGCCATGGTAATGGGGATTATTGGGGGCGAAAAGTAAATGAGAAAAATGACACCGATAATCATGCTATCTATATTTCTAACCCTCATTAAACTGGTGCCTGCCTATGCTATAGACCCAACAGCGCCGCCAGCTTCACCAACCGGGGTAACCGTATCCGGGGTGAAGGATACAACAGCCTATGTAGCCTGGGACCCGGTTCCTTATGCTACGCAGTATAGCATTTATGTGAACGGCAACAGGTGGCTGGGATTAACCGGGCCGGGGGTGGAGCTAACCGGCTTGCAGCCCAATAGCCAGTATAGCGTTTATGTCACAGCAGCTAACGATTTAGGCGAAAGTGGACCATCTTCTTCAGTATCTTTTACGACCTTGCCACCGCCGCCAACTATGCCTAATACCCCGGTAGTGAGCCAGGTAACAGATAGTAGCGCCTCAGTAACCTGGGAAGCCCTGCCGCCATACCAGCAAATTAAGGTTTGCCGCTTATATGTGGACGGCCAGCCGGTAGCCGATGTGCAGCCACAGGCCGGGGGCCTCCAGGCTGCCGACCTGCAAAACCTGACGCCAGGGGTTCACTCAGTAGCGGTAGCCGGTGTGAACGACTATGGGGAGGGCCCCCGATCTACACCAGCGCAATTCAATATCCGGTCAATACCTGCCCCTACAGGATTACAGCTATATAATCATTCCGAAGATACCCTTTGGTTGACCTGGGACAAATCGGAAGGGGTAGCCAAGTACCAGGTGCTTGTTAACGGCCAGAAAGTAGGAGAGACAGCGGAAAACAACTTTATGGTCAAAGGCCTCCAGCCAAGCCGGGCCTATCAGGTGGGTTTGGTGGCGATATATTCGGATGGGAACATCTCTAATACTGCTACTATCCAGGCTTATACAACGCCGGCGCCACAGGAGATAACCATAAGCTCTTATATTAGCGCTATAAACCCTTACCTTAATGATTTAATGCCTGCTTTTACAATTCTCTTCGCTATTGGTGCCGCCTTTATGGTAGCTAGAGCCGCGAGAACAATTTTTCGAGGGGGGAAGTTGCGGATAATATGAAAAAATGGCTTGTGATAGCATTCTTAATGCCCTTGATATTTAGCCAAGCCATTCCAACCTGGGCTACTACCTATAATGCTCCCAGTCCCGTATATGTTTCATCTTATGAGAGTAGTAGCGCTTTAAGCGATATTGTGGTTGCTAACACCAATAATACCTACCCTCCTTACCTGCAAACAGTAACAGTGGAATGGGCTGGGATTACTACTAGCGATTCTGTAAGCTTAATTTTCTATGACGTAAATTTAGCCCAAATGTCTGAAACGAATATTACCTCTAGCGGTCAAACAGTAAATGCTCCTACCAATGCTTGGGGAGTTAAAATATCTCTAACGACCGGAAGCGACCCAGGTAAAAGATATGTATGGTTTTCGCAGGTAACAACTACCTTTGGAGATACAACTATATTTCCGGCCCCAGATACTTCTGACGCAGGCAGTGGCGGGACAACTCCTCCCCCTTCAAGTGGGTCTACCTGACCCTGCAGTGTAGAATTTAGCACGGTAGTTACCGAGCTTCAGACTATTGAGAGCCAAAATAGCAGCGTAATAAGCACACTACAACAGGTGCAATCTCAACTAAGTAACCTCTATAGCCAGGTGCAGGCGATTTATAGCCAAACCCAACAGATATATGGCCAGGTGCAGCAGATTAATAGTACGGTAGGGAATATAAACGATTACCTCACAACCCCGCGAAGCGGGAATATAAGCGTTAGCACACCTACTATGCCAACATTTAACCCAACACCCCCTACTCAACCGGAACCTCTTCAGCAGCCCTATACTTATGACCGGACCGTACCGACTATGCCGCCGCCAATAGATAGCCCTGGCCCTTTACCGGCAGTACCCGATCCAACGATTATGGCCCATGACCCGGCAGCAACAGTTGATACTCCGTTAAATTCGGATATAGCTCAAGTGCCAGATACTCCCAGGAAACCGGATCCATTCAAAATTGATGCTCCTAAATCACCAGATTCTGTTAACATGGACCCGCCGAGCAGCCCGGACCCGGTAATCAAAGATGCGCCCCACCAGCCTGACCCAGTTATCATGGATCCCCCCGCTGCCAGGGATGCGCCCCTATCTAAAGATGCACCCCTTACTAGAGATACCCCTTTAACGCCAGATCCGCCTTTGAATTGAGGTGAAGATCTATGTATGAGTTTTTCTCGGGCATAATAGAGGGGCTTTTTAACGGTATAGGAACCCTTTTTGGCTGGTTAGGTAGCTTGCTCTCTAATCTTTGGGAGGCCCTAAAGCAGTTTGTCATTGCTCTTTTCCAACCTTTTTTATGGCTGGTAACGGGGTTTACTTACTTGTTAAGCAAGTGCTTTGATATAGTGGTCTTGGTAATACAGATATTATTTGGCCTCTTTAAACTGGTGGGAAGCATAATTGCAGGGGTCTTTAATACCTTTGGGCAACTCCTGGGCTTTTCTGGCAGCACCCAGTATTATTACATGCCGGGTGCCTACCAGGGTGGATGGAATGCCGTGGACGGCTTTCTAAACCAGACGGGTTTTAATACGATAGCGGTTATAATGGCCGTTTTCATATGGCTTATGACTGCCTACGCCATCATTAAAATTGCCGGGGGTGAAAAGTAATGTTCCAGCGGATAGTAGATAGCATTTTTAACCCGGTAATACAGATCCTGACTTCAGCGCGGGACCGTCTGGAGGGAGTTTCCCTGGTTGCGGTTCGAGGGTTAAATCTTGATTATTTCCTTGGTCCTCTTTCTTTGCTATCGCCAGAATGGAGGGCGCTTATAGGGAGCATAGTAGCCAGCGCTTTCCTCATCCTGGGGGTGCTGGTGGCGAGAAAGACCTATAGCCTCTATCTTGCCTTTAAAGAAGGTGTCAAATGGTGGTAAAAATAAGGATGTCCTTTAGAGCCCTATATTTGCCCTGTATTGCGTCAATACCCCGTTTAGGGATAAATGTATTGGCGAGATATTTTTTCCCGCCGTAAGCCAAATGCGGGAGCCATTTCGGGGTCCACGATAGTAATTTTTATCGTGGACTTCTCTTTTTAGCCCGGAATTTCAGATAATGTTCATTGTACGAAGTTTAAGGTTGATTATCCTAATATTAGGAGGGATAACGCATGGTATTTCAATTTTTCTTTCAGGCGGCCTTTGGAATAATCACCGGAATTGCTGCCGTAGTGATACCGGCTATTTGGCTATATTTCAAAATCAGCCAGGGAGGAATAAGGAATGGTATTCGGCATAGGTAAGAGAAAGCAGGATAACTATGATCTGATTATCCTCATGAACGACAGCGAAATCAGGACTATACCTGTAGAAAACGAGGATGAGGAAGCAGTTACCGGAGCAGGGATGGTCCTCCCGAAAGCAGATGCGGAAGTCAGGTACTTCCCTGCTGGTGGCCGGGCCTATGTTTACGGGTACAAGGGCAACTACCTGGCCGATAGCGAAAATATCGCCAGGCTGGAAAAATCGGTGGTCTTGCGAAATTTGTTTGACTACGGCAATACCGCCCGGACGGCAAATATCCAGTTTTACATTATGATAGTGGCATTGCTAATAACGGTGTTTCTCTTAAGGCATTAGGGAGGTGAGATGATGGCTGAAGAAAACAATAACGGTGGTAGCGGTGGCCGCAGTTTGCAAGACATCATGGCGGGGGAGCTTTTTGCCTCCAGCAGGGGTGATCTGGTGGAAACCCTCCGCTTTATGGAAAAGCATGGAACGCCTTTAAGTGAACGCCAGGTGGCGGCTGTGGCCTTACTTCGGAGCCTGCAAGCCCAAAGGCATCATAAGCTCTATGAGCCAATTATAGCTACAGCAACAGGTATGGCCAAAGAAATTACGCCGCCTAATGTATTTATCGATGTAATCGAAAAGATGACCCTGGGCGGTTTTGTGACCGGCAAGGTGAGGCTGTCTAAGGTATTTGGCGGTGATAAGTGATGTATGTTTGGGTGTTCCAGGGCAACCTGGGCGAAGGAAAGACTTTCGGGATGGGTATCCTGGCCCTTTATTTCGCCACTAGGGCCAGAAGAGCAGGGATAAAGGTGGACCTCTATGCCAACTATGGACTGAAAGGGGCCAAGTCTTTAGGCAGTTACAGGGACTTTTATAACGTAGCCCGGTCGGAGGCCAGTATCGTGTTGCTTGACGAGGCCCATGTTAATCTTGATGCCCGGTTATTCCACAAGGGCGGCAATATCTATATGACCCAGTTTTTCTTTTATCTCCGGAAACTTAATGCAAGCCTGTTTATGACCACTCCGAGCATACGGAACCTGGATAGCCGTATGCGGCTGCTTACAAATATCCTGGTTGACTGCCATAAAACCGGGGCCGGGTTCCAGTATGACATATACGATTATCAAGGGGAAAAATTATTAAGGCGCAAGTTTCTGCCCAAAACTATTGCTAATGAGATATTTAATGCCGGTATGTATGATAGCCATGCAATCGTAAGAGCCGTTGAGTTCCCGCAGAATGAAAGGCAATTTAGCAAGTTCCTGGACCGGATAGAAGCGATAAAAGAGGGTACGGAAGAAGGCAAAGGGGAGCAAGAGGAGGTCCTTGAGGAATGAACTGATTTATTGTTAACCTTAAACAGCAGCTCGCGGGTTAACATTTTAAGAGAAGGGTTTAATAATGCAAGACAGGTATGCAGAAGAAAAAGTCGTAGAACGGGCAGTAGAAATTACCCTGGAATTGGCCAGGCCGCAAGTGAACCCCTATAAGTGGCTTTACCATAACCCCTCCGGGGTGCAGACCATGCAATGGTTCGCTCATTGGACGCAGCGATATACCGGCCATAGGCTGTATAAAGCCATCATGCGTATTGCAAAGATTACCGGCTATGAGTTGGTCCCGGCATCACTTTTCTACCGCCATACGGCCCCCTGGGCGGCCAGGAGGGTAAAGATTTATGGCCGTAGCTTTATCTTTCTAAGGCGAGATGAAATGACGCCGGGCCTTGCCAGGCGGTATGATGCCTTCTGCCGGGACCTCCAGGCGGCCCTAAGAGAGTATCGGGATGAGTTAGAAGATGATGAGGACGTTTCGCCTAATGTTTGCGTCTAATAGGCATTAGGCGTAAAAAAGGCGGCCATCCGGTACAGAGTTATGCCGGTTAGGGCCGCCGTTATCGTAAAAAAATGCTTTCGCATAACGCGGAAAGAGGTATTTTGGATGTTCGATGACTACCTGAATACCCTCCGAGACAGCACCAGGGAAGCTTACGGGGAGGACCTGGCCGACTTTGCCAGGTGGTTTTTAGCGACTAACGGGAGGCCGCCGGCGCCGGGCCAGGTAACCTCCATAGACCTCCGGGAGTACCAGGGGCATATGGTTACGGTCAGGGGCCTTAAGCCAGCTACCGTTAACCGCCGCCTGGCGGCTATCCGGTCCTGGCTCCGGTGGGAGGTTGATCGGGGCAACCTGGCCGAGTTACCACGTTTTCCCCGCCGGGTGGCCGAAGCCAGGGCAGCACCAAAATCGCTAGATAAGCTATCCCTGGCCAGGTTTCTCCGGGCGGTGGAAAGGGAGGGAAGCGCCAGGGATAAGGCCCTGGTCGCCCTGATGGTCAATGCAGGGCTTCGGGTAAGCGAGGCGGTAAGGGTCCTGGCCGAGGATGTTGAAGTTAGCGAACGTAAAGGAAAAGTGGTTGTAAGGTCAGGGAAGGGCCTAAAAAGGCGAGAAGTGCCATTAGGACCAGATGCCAGGGTAGCTATCAGGGACTGGCTGGCCGCCAGGCCGCCGGGTAGCAGGTGGCTATTCCCTGGCCAGGGTGAGGGCCCCCTTACCACCAGGGCGGCCCAAGCCGTTATCAGCAAGTATGCTTACCTATCCCGTGTGGACGGCGTAACGCCCCATGTTTTACGCCATACCTTTGCCACCAGGTTGCTCCGGGCCGGGAAGGATATAGTCATAGTGGCTGGCCTCCTGGGACATGCCAGGCTGGATACTACGGCCAAATATACCAGGCCAGCATGGGCGGACCTGGAAAAAGCCGTTGAAGATGAGGGGTGATAATGGTGATAAAGTTACAGGGGATTGACTGGCCTAAGATAAACGCCAGGAATAGGGGATGTTTCGTAGTAGAATATGAACCGCGGTTCCCGGGTGGCTTTTATGTACGCCATAAGGGAACCCCCTACTATCTTTCTGCTACCAGGCATGATGTAGAATGCCTGGTGGAAAACGCTATGGCTGCTTTGGGACGGCATCATGGGCCTTTGCTGGTTAGTAGTAAAGAGGACCAAATATTAATCGCCAGCAAGCAGGCTAAATTATTTGAGGCCTTAAATGATATGCAAGAGGAGGAATGGTTTCAATGGCTTATATGGCGTATGCTGTCCAGAACAAGGATAAACGAGCGAGTTACCAGCCTCCAGAAAATACAGCCGGGAGATTTATAGAGCTTTTAGGCCAGACTCCCGAAATAAAAAGGCCCCGGCCACCTTATGATTCCCCAGTGGCATGGTCAAAGATAATGAGCCTACTGGATTGCCACGGTAGACGATGTTTGTATAAGGCCCTGGGTGGTCAGGGAAAGCCTGACGGATGGACCCAAAGGGTAGAAACCATATCTATGCTTTTTAAACTATCTACCGAAGAGAGGGGGAAACTTTGGGCCACTATCGTTAGCCGGGTAAAAGGGTTATAATAAACTTAAAGCGGGAGCCCTATTAACGGCGCCGGGTTGCCGTAGCCGTGAGACTGCAAGCGAACAGGGCAGGCCCCGCCAGGTAGCGGGGACGGGGCTAATATCCTAACAAATAAAATTCCCTTTTTGTAATTCCGGATATGATAAGGTACGGCTCGCCTCCACCATCTGAATCCAAAGACACCTTGAAGACGATTTCAATGGTGTCTTTTTTTACTATTACCTTGTTTACAAATTGCTCCACCAAATATCTGGCGTGGTGAGGTATGGTTTGGTGCAGCGGGGCGGGGTACGGCCGGGCTGGGTCAGTTGCGGTATGGCGAGGCATCGAAGGAATAGGATAAGCCCCTGGGCCTGCGGCTATATGCTGGGGTCCGGGGGCATTTTTGGTTATAACACAAAAAAGCAAAAAAGCCCCCCGAAACAGGGGGCTAAAGGACTAGGAATCTTGAGCAGATTTTAGGAATCCCCAAAGAATAGCAGAATGAGGATTAAGAACAACACGAAAGCAAACCTGCCGCCCATAAATCCGGGGCCAAAAAGTCCGCCACCCATAAAAACCCTCCTTTCCCATTTCTCACTATATTGTATGGAATGGGTGGAGATGTGTGAGTGTTAACGCCTTAAATTATGTATTAAGGCCTATGTACATCGAGGCCGGTGCAATAGGGGCGGTACGGGTGCCCCCTTTGTTATCAAAGGAATTAGCCAGTAGGACCTATTAAAATTTAGTTGATAAATTTAATTACCTACTTGGCGACAAAGTAACAATTCGGTAGATATGCGAATAGGATATACCATCAAATTCCTAAAGGAGGATTTTTTACCATGACTGACAACAACAGCAACACCAACGTCCAGCGATTTACCTTGGAAAACTTTATCAGAAGGTTGGCTTCCAGATTTCAAGGCAGGGTAGTTAATGTTGAGTTTTTCTGTGGCGAATGCTGTAAAAAAGCCAAAGGTGGAAGGTTAACGCTAATAGGTAGAGATTTTATCGAGCTGACTGAAGTTGACGATTTGGAAATTGAAGTTATCACTTTTTCCGGCGGCGACGTAGTAGATACTGAATTTGTAGATGTTATTATTATACCTTTAAGTCAGGTATGTAGTGTAGAAATACCGGAGAAATGTAAAGACGACGAGACATCAGACTAGATTATTTATTGAATTGCAATCTCCCCCTGCGATTGGCCGAAATTTTTTTATCCCCAGGGGGATCCAGGGACTTTCTATGAAGCAAATTATCTGCCTCCACTTTATCCCCGGCGTAAGTCGGGTATTTTTTTCAGAGACAAAAAATTCCCGGCAATATTAGCCCACAAATCGGTGGCGCCGGGGAAGAGCTCGATGAAGGTACCGACGGCTTTGGCTCTGACGGTTGCTTCGGCGACTTGCTGCTTCAAGGACGGGAAGCCCGCCTTGCCGCAGAAAATATAATCGGCGTAAACAGCCCGCTTATCATCGGCGATATAGAGGACATCATAGCTCTCGCAGAAGCCGACCAGGGTGGTAAAGTTCATCTCGCCGGTTACCCTCTCATTGCTGTCTTTCCCTATTATCCGCCCGTGCCATCCGTGGACGTGGAACGGTACCAGCTTACCGGCACACCCCAGGAAGTTGCAGTAACGCCGTCAACTTGATTAGCGACGTGGCCACCGTGAATGTGGACGATGTGGACATCGAAGAATAGGTTTCTTTGCCAGGAATAATCCCAGGTTGGTGAGGGTGATATAAAGTTCATCCCCTAGTTCCATGTCTATCTGCGGAGAGGGGATCATCGCCGTTCCCCGCAAGGTATAAACAAGGCATAAAGGCATAATAGAAGATTTACAGGTAACAACTGAGCAGCCCCCCGGGATCGGAGGGCTGCCGGCTGGAAACTGCAGGTAAAGGGTGGAGAGCTTTACTTTGCCTCTTCATTAGTTGCCAAAGAACAAGAGGATGAGGATCAAGAAAAGTATAAAGCCCCAGTTACCGAAGAAGCCGGGAAAACCGAATCCTCCCATAATGATCCTCCTTTCTTAGTTTCTACCATATATTATGATTCCTATTAAAAAGTGTGACGGCTGCCAGTAGAAGTTTCCTGATACCTTGGCGCAAACTTATGCTAAAATTAATTGGGATGCAGGCTGACGATGGCAGCTGGGGCGAAAAAACTGGGAGGGAAACGGTGGCACTCATGGCGGATAGGACAATGTATCCGGCCTTGGAGGATTGCCGGCTCTGTCCCCGGGCCTGTGGGGTTAACCGCCTGGCCGGGGAGAAGGGTTTCTGCCGCGCCGGCGCCCAGCCCCGGGTGGCCCTGGCTACCCTGCATCAATGGGAGGAGCCCTGCCTGAGCGGTAGCCGGGGCTCCGGGGCAGTATTTTTTTCCCACTGCAATATGCGCTGTGCCTTCTGCCAGAATTACCGCATTAGCTGGCAGGGACGGGGGCGGGAGATGACTGCGGCCGACCTGGCGGCCACCTTCCTGGACCTGCAGCAGCAGGGTGCCCACAATATTAACCTGGTCTCGGCGACTCCCTATACCCCCCTGGTGGCCCCGGCCCTCCGGCAGGCCCGGAACAAGGGCCTCAAGATACCGGTGGTCTATAACTGTAACGCCTACGAGAGCCTGGATTCTTTACGCTCCCTGGAGGGGCTCGTTGATATCTACCTGCCGGACCTGAAATATGCAGATGAAGAGCCGGCCCGGCGGTACAGTCAGACTCCGGGTTACTTCGCCGCCGCGACAGCGGCTGTCCTGGAGATGCAACGCCAGGTAGGGGTCTTAACCTTGGATACAAATGGCCTGGCCCGGAGGGGTCTCCTCATCCGGCACCTGGTTCTCCCCGGCCAGGTAGAAGGGGCCTGCCGGGTCCTTGCCTGGGTGCGGGCCAACCTGCCCCGCGAGACCTTCCTGAGTATTATGGCCCAGTACGTACCCATCTGGCGGGCGGAAGGCTTCCCGGAGATTAACCGCTGCCTGACTCCCGGCGAATACGAGCAGGTACTTGACTACTTTGATAGCCTGGGCCTGGAGAATGGCTACTGCCAGGAGATGGAAGCCGCGGCGGAAGCATATATTCCCAGTTTTTAAGCCTGCAGGCAAGAAATAGTTGCAAAAATATTATTGATGCGGTATACTAAAGGAGCCTCTAAAGACTTGGCTTGGCCGGCTACTAAAACTATCACCCCCAGGGATAGCCCTAGTCAGTACGGTACCTGGCCCGGATGCTTTAGGGAGAATATCTTTGGGGAGAGTATGATGATTTACCAGGACAAAACTTTGACGTGCAAGGAATGCGGGGCGGAGTTCGTTTTTTCTGCCGGTCAGCAGGAGTTTTTTGCTGAAAAGGGCTTTACCAATGAGCCTTCCCGTTGCCCCGATTGCCGGGCCGCCCGGAAACAGCGTATGAACGGCGGCCAGCGTCGCAGCGACTTCCGTTCCGGGCCGCGGCAGATGTATAAGGCCATCTGCAGCCAGTGCGGTGCCATGACGGAGGTACCCTTTGAACCCCGGGGCGATCGGCCCGTTTACTGCCGGGACTGCTACAGTAACATGCGAGCCAGAAATTACCGTTAACCTGCCGAGTTAGCTTGGGAAGCCCTTAGGGGCTATAATATAACTATAAAGAAACCCGGTCCTTAATTAAAAAGGGCCGGGTTTCTTGCCGTAAAAAAGCACTCATAGCCCTTTAATTCGCCACCTTTACCGTCAAACGCCTTCCGGTTTTTCCTAAAACCGGAGAAGCTGTGATCTCTCACTGCCGCCCAGACCCCACGGGGCCAGGGACTTGGTCGGGGGTATATGTACTTTCATAAATGGCCGGGAAATAGGGGCAACTAGGTGGACCAGGCCTTATTTTTGCAGGATCAGGATCATCCGGCCCGGAGCCAGTTTGATATCCTTAAATTTCAGGTCAAAGTCGGGCGGGGGCAAATCGATGATTAGCTTGTCCTGGGGCAGGAGTTCGCTCCAGGTGGTGGGACTTAACGGCAGGCCGGCAAAGGTCACTCCCTGGGGAATAAAGAAAAGCTGGTGGGCGCCGGCTACTTGCAGGCTCCCCTGGATTTGAAAATCAGGACCGGGAATTAGCAAGTTTCCGTTAGTGAGGTCAAGGCGCACCCCCGGTAATTTTTCCGGAGTAAGGAGAGTAGCGTTGAGATTCTGCTGGCTGAAGGTAGCCAGGACCTCGCCCCGTGCAAAATCGACGTCTACGGCGTCGGGTTTCAGGTTTTTCCAGGGTAAAGTCGGGAGCTGGCCCAGCAGGTATTGCAGGGTTGGCAGGGCTCCGGACCAGGATCCCTCCAAGGCCAGCAGGTCCCGGGACCAGGTGGAACTCTGCCGGCGTAGGTTATCAAGCTCAGCTTCCCGCTCCTGTTTTAAGGCGGCTAGGCGCTCCCCGGCTGCCTGGAGGGCCGCTTGCGCCCGCTGTAGTTCCTTTTCCCTAGCTGCTACCTGCATACTTTCCTGGCGGGCTAAATGATAAAGAGTCAGGTTGTTGCGGACAATTCCTAAAAAATGATTGCCCAGGTATTTCAGTAGCTCCCAGCGGATAAAGAAATCTGGCAGGTCATGACTAAAAAATGCCGCCAGGATGTAAGGGGAGGCGCCGTAGGCCTGGAAAAAACGCAGGCTGCGGTCTAGATCCTGCCGGCCTGCAGCCAGGCGAGCCTCGGCCTTGGCCTGGCGGGAGCGGGCTGCCTGCAACTCCTCCCGGGCAGTAATAAGGTCCTGGGCTAAATGCAGGCTTTCATCCCGGGTTTTTTGCAGGCGGGTATCAAGGAGCATAATTTCCTGCAGGAGGCGACTCTCTTCGTTCGCATTATTTTGAAGTTGCTGGCGCAGGGAGTCGGAGATGGCTGTACTTCGGGCCGGGCGAACCAGGGGAATAAGCCAGAAAAGAATAGTCAGCAGGATTAAAAACCGTCGCATTTTTTTCCCTCCCGGCTATAGATATTCGCCACCGTGGGGTTGAATCCTGCTCATCCAGGAAAAAAATGTAAAAAACAACATCGAGTACACCAACAGAACTTATTACTAAATCAATAACGGTAATTCAGGCCGTAACCGCCCCGGGGATATTCCATCAGAATATTGCCTTCGGGGCAGAATAACCGGCAGGCGCCGCACTCCATACAGCGGGGGTATTTCACCCGGACGTGATCTTCTTCCCACTCAAATACCTGGCTGGGGCAGGCATAGGTGCAGGGCTTATTAAGGCAGCGGTGGCAGGCTTGATCATCCTTAACCTTGATATGCATCTCCTCGTCAACCAGCCTGGGTGTTAAAAGCAGGGGATCGCCGGGGAATTTACCCAGCAAATTATTTTGGCCACCATTTTCAGCTACTGTTGCAGGTGCTGCTTGACGCTGCAGGTGTCTAACTTGACGCATTAAAAAGCCCCCCAGTGGTGCAGGCCGGACCAGAGATCATCCAGGGTCTTCAAGGGAAACTGCTGGCCGGCAATGATATTTCTTAGCTGCTGGTGTTTCTGGTGAGTATTCTGCAGGTCCACGGTGAAGAATTGATAGGCCAGGTCGTTTAAAGTGCTGCTTAACAGGTAGTCAGCATCAGGATGTTTTTGGTAATATAAAAAATCTTCCCGGCCGGCCTTGATGTCCTTGTAGAAAAAGCTCTTTTGTAGTTTTAGCTGGTAGTTAGCCAGCATTTTGACGGAAAAATCCCCCTTAGCCTTGGCCTGGGCCACGGTTTCGCCAGCGTATTTACCCGAAAGCATGGCCAGGTCTGTTCCCCGGCGACCGCTGATCATGGTCGCCGCGTCCCCGGTAACCAGGACGTGATCGCCGTAGAGCTGGGGAATAAACTCATAGCCACCCTTAGGTATGAGGTGGGCCTGGTACTCCAGGGGTTCAGCCCCTTCGATTAATGGTTTGACCAGGGGATGGCCTTTAACCCGTTGCAGGAGGACGTAGGGGCTCAGGCCCATGGACACCATCTGAGACAGGGACCCGCCGACGATAAGGGACAGGGTCTCCCCGTAGGTCCAGAGGCCAGCTTTACCCACGCCGGTGGCGTTGGGGTAACCGAACATGCCGATAATGCTGCCCTCGTCGTTTTCCAGGTGGAAGCGTTCGTTGATTTTTTCCCGGGGCAGGCCCAGAACTTCTTTAACATAGAGGGTGAAGGCTGCCGGGGGCAGCTGTTTTTTTAGTAAGCCGGCTTTGCCGGTGAGAAAAGGGGTAACCCCCTCGGCAATAACGACCACGTTGGCCCGTAGGATTTCCCCGGTATCCAGGCGGACGCCATTAATAGGCCCTTTGGTGATCAGACCTTTGTCGTAGGTGAAATCCCGGGCGCAGGCCCGGGTACGTAAGAGAGCCCCGGCCTCCTGGGCCTGGCGTGCCAGCCATTTATCGAAGCGGGAGCGATAGACAGCGAATTTATTGTACGGATCACGGGCAAAGCGCTTGCTGGTAAAACCCATGCGGACGGCGGAATCGGTTTCTAACAGCCAGAGCTCGTCGTTAATGATAGCCCGCTCCAGTGGGGCTTCATGCCAGAAGGCGGAGCTGATCTCGGCTGTGGGTTGACGGTAGATGGTACCCCCGAAGACATTCTTGCTGCCCGGGTAGTCGCCCCGCTCCAGCAGGGTAACAGAAAGGCCCTCCCGGGCCATGGTCAAGGCGGCCGCACTGCCGGCCGGGCCGGCGCCGACGACAATGGCATCGTAACTATCGACCATGACAAACCTCCTCCGCTATTATCATTTACAATTTGGGGAGAGAATAATATAATAGAATGACGAAAAATGTCGGAGTGATGGATTGTGGCCCTGAGCCTGGCAGTAGAGATTCTCATCATGGGCTTTTTGACGGGTATCCTGGGGGCAATGGTCGGCATTGGCGGCGGGGTTTTGCTGGTACCTTTACTAACCCTGGTATTTCACGTGCCCATCCATACGGCCATTGGCGCCAGCATTGTGGCGGTGATTGCCACTTCCAGCGCTGCGGCCAGTACTTACCTTGAAAGCCGCCTCACCAATATGCGCCTGGGGATGACCCTGGAGACGGCCACAGCTACCGGTGGTATCCTGGGGGGGTTAACGGCTGCCATCCTCAGCCGCCAGATTTTAAGTGGGATCTTCGCTGTAGCCCTGGTGGGTACAGCCTATTCCATGTTCAAGAAGGTAAAGGGAAACCAGGACGGGCAGGAAAGAGTAGTTGATACCGGCCGCCTGGGAGCCACCTTCTATGATGCCCACCTGCAGAGAGAGGTTAGCTACCGGGTGCAAAAACTACCCCTGGGGTTATTTGTTGCCTTTATAGCTGGCAATATTTCCGGGCTGCTGGGTATCGGCGGCGGGGTCATAAAAGTGCCAACTATGGTCCTGGCCATGGGGGTACCCATGCGAGCGGCAGCAGCTACCAGCAACTTCATGATCGGGGTAACAGCCGTAGCCAGTGCTTATATCTATTACACCCGCGGTTTCGTCGACCCCCTGATTGCCGCGCCGACGGCCATCGGTGTCTTTCTAGGGGCAATCCTCAGCTCACACCTGGCCGGTAAGGTAAATAGTAACTTCCTGGCTAAACTGATGGCGGTGGTCTTGATTTTTCTAGCCGTTCAGATGGCTTTAACTGCTGTTGGGATCCAGATTCGCTAAGGAAAAGCCTGCAGAGGAGGTGGATTGTTTTATGGCTGTAGCTGATAGTGCCCGGAGGGGTCAGGCCAGGGAATATAACCTGGAACACGTCGTTAGTCGCGTCCTGCTGGCAGGAGTGCTAATCAGTGTCGTATTAATGCTCCTTGGGATGGGGCTTCTGGCCCTGAATCCGGGTTTGTCCCAGAGCCACGTCCTGCCAGTAGGTCAGGTGCTAAAACTGGCTCCCAATCTCCACCCCATGGCCTTGATTGATCTCGGGCTGATAGTTCTTTTGCTCACCCCCCTGGCCCGGGTGATTATTACCGGCCTGGGCTTCGCCCTGGAAAGGGACTGGTTATTTGCCGCTATCTCCTTGACGGTGATGGTGATTCTCTTTATCAGCCTGGCCGCCGGTTCGGCTTGACAGGACGGCGGCCGGGGGATATAATTAGAATTGCGCCTGGTGGATATGGGTGCATGTTGCCATTTTATTATATAGGCATCCTGGACACGGGCGTGTAGCTCAGTTGGGAGAGCGCTAGAATCGCACTCTAGAGGCCAGGGGTTCGAATCCCCTCACGTCCACCAACAATTTTACAGGGGCGCGTAGCTCAGTGGGAGAGCGCTTGACTCACATTCAAGAGGTCGCTGGTTCGAAACCAGCCGTGCCCACCAGGAATATCAAGGCTTCCGGGGTTCAAGAGAAGACTACAAAAGGCGGTTTGACAACAACTTGACAACAACCCAGCCCGGATGCATTAACAACATTGCCGCCGGAGATGTAAAAGGGCTGGCGGCAATGTTCCTGAGACTAAATCTTTTCATTGTCTAAATTCCTTCCTGCGAGGGAGGAATTTTTCTTTCTATAAGAGCTTGATTGAGCTTTTCTGCCGCACGCTTTTCCAAGTCAAGGGGCACGTGGGTATAAGTGTCTAGCGTGACGGCTATTTTACTGTGGCCCAATATCTGCTGCACTACTTTGGGGTGCTCTCCGAGTTCGAGCATTAACGTAGCGAAGGTGTGTCGGGTATCGTGAAAACGGATATGTGGTATCCCGGCCCGTTTTAACAATATGTCAAAATGACGGGTAAAGTTCCTCGGATCAATAGGGAGGCCTTTCTCCTTACAGAATACCAGATCATTGTCCTGGTATGACGGCCCGGCAAGTCGTTTTTCCTGTTCCTGACGAGCTTTATGCCGCTTTAGTTCTTCTAAAGCCTGCTGGGCAATAGGTATAGTCCTCCGACTAGCCTCAGTTTTCGGTTCCTGAAATACCAATTTAGTTTTCTTTTCTCCTTCTTTGGCTTCATGATTTTTTATGCGGACCAGATTTCGCCTCACGGTTAGGATGCCTGCATTTAGGTCGACGTCCCGCCAGTGTAAACCTAACAATTCTCCCCTGCGCAGCCCAGTAGTTAATTCGAGCATTATGGCAGGAAACAGGCGATCATTTTCAATGGCTGAAAATAACTGTGTGATTTGCGCCATTGTTAAAGTATGGATTTCTTTCTTTCGTTCTTGGGGGAGAGTAGTAGCCTCACTTACATTCTGCGCGACTAAATTATTTTTTAACGCTTGCTCCAGAGCACCGTGGATTACCGCGTGAATATAACGTACTGTGGTAGAGGAGATTTTCCCTTCTTTAACTTTTTCATTATATTGATTCACTAGCGTTGCATAAAGAAAATATCAGCTTGTCAAGGGTTATTGCGCCCTAAAATCGGCTAAATTCCTGAAATAA
>NZ_JAXGFQ010000009.1:0-127938 GCF_051020825.1 Moorella naiadis (nom. illeg.) | reverse complement strand
AATGCCATTTTTGATGTCAAAGAGCGATTGCGTACCTGGCATGAGTTAGTTATTTTGGGGTTCTTGCACCAGAATCACACATATAAAAACAACAAACCGAAAAGAAGTTTTAAGGTGGTTGAGCTAAAGCGGGCTACCAATTTAGCCCCGTAGATGGCGCCTATGACAGCGCCGATACCCAGCACGACAGCGACCGGAATATTTACTGTATGCGCCACCAGTTTAAAAATAGAGCCCACCAGGGCCATCCAAATAAACGAAGCCATGGAAGTACCGATGGCTAATTTCATCGGCGCCTTAAATAGATACAAATATGAAGGTACTAAAGCATAACCGCCGCCAAGGCCAATAATCCCCGTCAAAAAACCGATGATTGACCCCAAAATGCTTTTTTGGGTGGGGCTACCAGGTATTTCTTGGGCCGATGGTAAATTTTGGTGGATATTTGACGGTCGACGCTGCAAACCTTCATACAACATCCTTAACGAAACTATGATGAAAGCAATACCTATAATCAGATCGATCAGATCGCCGTAGTTCTTTACGTAATTAAAGACTATCGAACCTATTATTACACCCAGCACGCCACTATAACCGGTAATCTTAGCAGTCTCTCCTTCTACATTACCCATCTTAATATGCTGAATCGCTCCAGAAGCAGCCGTAAAAACAACAGCCGTTAAAGTGGTTCCCACCGCAATCGCCGGATCAAAATTAAACCCGAAGCGAATCACCGGCATCATCAGAGCGCAACCTCCCGTTCCCAGGAGACCACCCATTATTCCCGCCAGGATACCGGTAATTAGATAAATTAAATATGCCATCTTAACCCTTCCTTTCATGGTTTTATATTTTATATCTCCCTATTTAAGAATATTATATTCTTCTAATGTACATATGTCAAGTTAACCTTCCATATTTAAATAAAAAACTTGCCCTTAAATTAACCCCAGCAAAAGCCAACCCATCTTGTTGCTAGCGCCTCTATTTCTTCCCTGCCTGTGTCTAGCGCCAGTGTTTCCCCTAGCATATTGGCCTGCCAAATATCTTTACGTTATATCTATAAGCGGGATTCCATCCATTGCGTCGACCCCTGCACACCAATTCCTTCTTGTGTTATGGCGACTAGCACCGCGACCACTACCGGAGCAACGGCTGCCAGTGATAAGGGCCATAAAAATCTTACAAGCGATGACTGCTTAATTTCTTATGAAAATAGTGGCTTGCATAGACCGCACCCAAAGGATTATGCGCTAAAACACGATCTTTAACCGCTAAAACCGTCACCGGAGCCTCGGAGTACTGGATAAATAAGGTATCGTGTCCTACACATAGGCAGACAATTACGTTCAAATCAGTCCCGGCCGCATTTAAAAGCTTGGCCTGGCCTATGGGATTGCACATGGGTTCATAAGAACCAGGGCGCACTTTCTCTTCGTTGGTAATACCCAATTCTTCTTTAGGCACCGACCCTGTTTTGCAGATAACCGAGTAGACCTCAAAGCCGTTACTTTGCAAAACGGCTGCAATGCGTTTGGCTTCTTCTCTTACGCCCGTACAAAAAGCCAGTCCTAACTTACGAAAACCTGCCCGCCGGGAAAACTCCATGATTTCTTCCAACCGTGTCCAGACGCCGTAGCCGGCAGCCTCTGTCCGAGCGGCATTCAAGGCAATATTATTTATCTCCGGCTTTTGGTATTCAGCCCTGGCTTCCTGGTAAATGGCTTTGTTCTCCTGCATGGGACAATTAGCCGGTAATCGCTCCAGTTCCCCCGTCCTACAGGCATAAACTCCGCATTGATCACAGCGCATTATTTAAAAGCCTCCTTAGTATGTCGATCAATAACAACATAAATAGTCCCCGCAAACAAAAAGCAAGGACTATAGACCTTTTTACGCCGTTAAGAATTATAATTCTTTACCTAGGGTATCGCCAGGTTGACAAATATAAACATTAGTAATTTCCACCAGCACAGCGGATTGGGGATGCAGCGCCGGATTTGCCTGTTTGACCCAAGCCACCGCATCGTCGAAAACCCGACCTGAAGTGTGAATAGTAGCTTTTCCTTTTATTTGGTAGGATTGCTTATCTTCCAGATTCCAGGTACATACCGTGATATAAGGATTGTTTATGAGATTGTCTTTTGATTTCTTCATGAAATTATCCACTACTAAAAGATGATGGTCGTCATACACTTTAACAAAAGTCATCGGCACCACGTTAGGTATGCCATCTTTAGACGCAGTAGCTACCGGAAAAACTCCCTGCTTTGCGATCACATTTTTAATTTCCGTATTCAGTTTGGCCATAAACCCAAACCCTCTTCCTTGAAAAATAAATTTTACTTGTAACTACTACCTAACCTGCCAACTCGGTAGCGAAAGCGCTCGAGCGCAAGACTAAACGTTTCTGTCCCGGCGATTACCATCCAGAACTTTATAATAAGCCTCTTCCCTGTAAACTACTTCAATAAGGCCAGCTTCTACCAAACGCCCAGTATATTTTGTCACCTCAGTCTTGTGTAAGCCAGTTAAAAAAGCAATCTCCGTTAGGGTGCATGGCCGCCGGCTGAGAAGGGTCACAATCTCCTTTTCAATATCCTGCTGGCTCCCGTGCCCGTACACCTTCCCGGCAAAATTACCAATTATCTCTGCTCTCTGCCCTAGCCGGGCAGCTATCCTCTCCATTTGCTCCTGTTCCAGGAGTCTGGCAAAAGCCTCCGCCGGGGGACGAGTAACAGTATTCAGCTGGATCTTCTCAACCGGTAAGTCTTTTAAAATTGCAGTCAGGGCAGTAATCTCTTCTTCCCCATCATTGAGCCCGCGGGCCAACATTACCTCTATCCAAAGGCGGCCACGAAACATATTGGCAAAGTCTTGCAACCCTTCAATAATCCGTTCCAAACTAAGCTGGCTACAGGGCCGGTTGATCTGCTCAAACGCCGGGATTGTAGCTGCATCCAGGGAAGGTATCACCAGATCCGCTGCTGCCAGATCTTCCCGTATATTTTGATCATATAGGAGTGATCCGTTGGTAAGTATGGCCACAGGTACGGACGTTAACCTTTTTAAGCCCTGGATTACCCGGCCGAGTCCCACATTAAGGGTAGGCTCACCGGAGCCGGAAATTGTCACATAGTCGGGTTGGGGATTTTCCTTGAGTTTTGTCTCCACTTCTTGCAGTACATCCGCTACCGGTACGTAATCCCTGCGCTGGATGGTGTGTACTGTTGTACGGCCTAACTGGCAGTAGATGCAATCATAGCTGCAGGTTTTAAAGGGCACAAGGTCGACTCCCAGGGACCACCCCAGCCGCCGTGACGGGACAGGGCCAAAAACATGACTCATTCTATTGCAACCCCTTTTTCGCCATGGTGAGCAACCTTACGCCGCGCCCATGCAATTGCTTGAACACCACGCCTTCAGAAACAAGCCTGAGCACCACTTCCGGCTCCACCACCCGCGTCCCGGAAATCAGGTCCACCCCGTAGTCAAACCATAGAGGTGTAAGGGGCGTTGTCGGGCCGAGCACCATTACCAGGCTGTCTTTCCGGCAAAGTTCAAGGAGGCCTTCCATTGTACCGTTTATAAGAGCCGTGCCGGTTATGGCCACCACGTCGGCCCTGGGGATGACGATCCCTGCTGTATCAGCCGGGAGATCGCCGCTTTGCGGCCTTCTTTCCAACACCCAGAGTTCCCTTGCTACCCGCCGTAGCGCGGGAACAAAAGGAAAGTGCCCCACCACGGCAACCCGTTTCCCCGCCCCCCTTTCTATTAATAATTCCCCGGCGTTAATATCCTGGCATTGCTCCATATCCACCTCTAACAAAGAATTGATCGCCGCAAGCCCGACAGAGGCTTCCAGAAGGCTTGCCGAGGTGGCATAGCGGCAAAGCTCGCGGACGCTTTTACCTGCCAGAGAGCCCGCTTCGCCTACGGGAAAGCGGTCTTCATGTTCGTGGATAAAGGTTGTCGAAGCCAGGCCGCAGTAACGGCTCCACACCCCCGTCCAGAACGGACCGATTCGTACATCCTTCACAATCTCATCGCCGGAAAGGTTGGCAATAATAGCGTCAATCAGGCTCATCCATTTCCCCCCTTTCGTAAAATGCTATAAACCAAAATGTAGCAGTTGGTACACGGTGGGGGAGGCGCCGATACCTCCGGATTTATCCAGAAGAAAAGGGTTGGTCGGGTCCAGGCGGGCTCCGGCATTCGCTATTCATCCCCGCCAGGTTCTAGTATAAACCCATAAAGGACATACGTCAATATAAACGTGCAAAAAGCAGCGAGGGCTGCTCTGTGCAATTAAAAACCCCAACCGCATACATAGTGGTTGGGGATAAACGCTAACCTGCTATTCACCTCCCCATAGCACGTGGTTCAATGGTGTAGTGCAAACGGGCAGGTCTCCTGACTTGAATATCCGGTGCTACAGGGGCTTGGCGGGTGTCGAAGCTTTGAAGATTGCATTAGCTTCGGTACTCCTGTTGGCCAGGCGGCGGCAGCGCCACCTGTTCTTTGTTATTTCTACCTTCCTCCTACCATCTCCGTACCCTCACCGTTTTATGGCCGTTTAGCACATTTAAAGACGCGATCTTAAATTTAAAAATATTGGCATCGATAACTTACGCTGGCCGCAATGTTATGGCTTGGCCAGGAATTTTAGCTGCGGTGATTTAACAAGGAAATCAAGGATATCCCAGGCTGCAGGTTTCAGATGCATTAACACTGGCCGCTTGAGAAAAATATTGACAGCGAAGTATTTGCCTATTAAAATAGTAATATGCAACATATGTCCAATTTACCAATACCACTATAGGAGGACGGTCATATGCAAGGTTATGCTATTGTAGCCTGCGGAACAATGCGGCCAGAGCTAGAGCGCTTAAAAGAAGAGGGCTTTTTAAAGACTGCAAAAATCTTTTACACTACTCCCGGCCTGCACCAGGAACCACCAGAATTAGCCCGGCAATTGGACCTGCAATTAAGTAGGGCTAAGAAATCCAGCAGGAAAATTATCGTCGTCTATGGTGGTAAGTTTTGCTACATCAACATTAATGACCCTTACGATAATATCGATGCCCTTATCAGCAGACAACAAGAAGAGGGTTATACAATCTCCAGGATCCAGGCCGAGAGGTGCTTTGATATGCTTGCCAGTAGCGAAGAAAGGGAAAAATTGGCTGCGGGCTCCAAGGTGTGGTGGCTTACGCCAGGTTGGATACTTTACCGTCATCAGGTATTTAAGGGTTGGGATAAAGCGCAGGCCAATGAAAATTTTCCCAAGCATGACGGCGGTGCCATTCTCCTGGACGGACTTGACTTTTTCAACCGTTACAGTTTGGAACATACGGAAGAACTCCTGGATTTTTCCGATTGGATGGCTCTGCCTATCCAGCCCTATAACCTTTCTCTGGAACGTTTGCGAACTTTGCTGGCAGCACAAATAAAAGAATGAAAATATTATACCCGCATTGTGACCATTGTCAATTAATATTAAAATATAGCGCTATAAGCCAAAGAGTTTGTAACAGTTGGTACACGGCGGGGGAGGCGCCGGCACTTCCGGGTTATCCAGGAGAAAAGGGTTGGTCAGGTCCAGGCGGTAACGGAAAGGCTGTTTAAATTCTCGGGCGGCTTTATTTTTAATCACCCTGGTCAGGCCTTCAGTAATATTGCCATAATTCAAGGGCTTAAAGGGCGCTTCCTGCCGGCAAAAGTAACGGGGTACCCTGCCTTTATAGGGCAGCCCCAGATAGACGCAGGGGGACACTTCACCGTAACTGTTGACAAAAATATGTTTCAAGGGCCGGGCATCGCAGACCATAACATCAGGATTAAACTGCAAAGGATAGACTCTTAAAGGGAGGCTCTGCCGCCGGGCCCGTTCTTCAGCGTCTTGGATGACAAGAAGATATTCTTGAAAAATTACTTCTCCCGGGCAGGCAAAAGCCCTTAAATCTTCCAGCTCTGGAGAAAGAGTTAGATCCAGGTTGGTGACCACCACTTCATCGGCCCCGGCGCCGGCAGCTAATTCTACAAAGGCCGGCAGCTCATGGAGATTTCTCCTGGTCATCAGGTAGGAACAAACAATTTTGGGTAAAGGGCTACCTTGCTTTTGTTTGATAGCCGCCAGGCGGCCAATGTTTGTCAGCAATCGTTTGAGGCTGGAGCCGGACCGTAACGCGGCATGGGTAACCGGATTGCCCCCGGCTACGGAAAGGCCCAGAATATCACTCTGCATTTCTACCAGCCGCTCCAAAACAGCGGGACCCAGAAGAACGCCGTTGGTAGTGAAGCCCACCCGGCAGCCCTGTTCTTGGGCCAGCTGCATCATATCAAATAGCCGCGGGTGCAATAGTGGTTCGCCCCAGCCCTGGAAGTAAATTAACCCTATCTGGCGCAGATAAGGGGCAATATAGCGCACGAAGAGTTCCCACGTGAAGTCGGCGTCATACCAGCCGTCTTGCAAAAGGGTGTGGGGACAAAAAGAACATTTAAGCTGGCAACGGCTGGTGACCTCCAGTTGGAGGACCGGTATTTTTGGCGCTGCCGGTAAAAGTCCCCGGAAAATGGTTTTAAAGTTCGGCCATTGCATCAGCTATCATACTGCTTTCTTTTAAGCCTATTCACTGGTAAACCGGAAGGCACGTCCTGTTTCATTGTAAATAAACTTATTTCCCAAGGCCTGGTAGAGGGCGGAACTGGCCTGAAAGCCGGTGCAGTGGCAGGCTACCAGGTACCGGAGACCGAAACGCGGCAGGGCCTTGATCGTCTTCTCCAGTCGCTCCGGACCGGCGTCCTTTAAGTGGGTGCCGCCGATGACGGCGAAGATGCGGCTGGCACCGGTAAGGTCCAGGATGCGCTCCAGGGTGCTGATTAGCCCAGAGTGGGCGCAGCCCAGGAGCACCAGCGGCCCTTCCCTGGTAGTAATGATTAAAGACTGGTCGTCCCAGAGGTTGTCCTGGAGGTACTCACCACCGGCAAGGAGGCGAAATTCCCGGCTCAAGGCTTCAAAAGCCTGCCGGGGCCGGATTTAGCCGGTCAAGACAATTCCTTCTGCCAGCTCGACGGGTTGCCGGGAGAGGTGGAAAACCGCCCCGCTGGTTTCTAATTCTGCCCGCGACCACGGGATGCCGATATACCTGGCTTCCTCCCCTTCCCGGAGGCGGTATTTGGCCATAAAGACATCGGGGTGGGCGTATACGGGAAGGGGCCCGGTAATTTCGCAGATCTTTTTTAGGCCACCGGTATGGTCGTCATGGCCGTGGCTTAAGGCAATAGCTGTAATTTCCCGGGGATCGAGACCCAGGCTTAACATATTCTGCACAATGGCGCCTCCGGCCCCGGTGTCGAAGAGAATAGTCTTTTCCCCGGTTCGTACCAGAAAAGCCAGGCCGTGCTCGGCTATGAGGCCTCTGGTGGTTACTGTATTGTCTACCAGGTTAATGATTTCTATGGTACCAGCCATCTTTATTTGTCCTCCCTTAAATTATTTCATTATTTCTATGGTCATTTCTAATCGCGGCAGCACCCGCCGGGCGGGCAGCTATCCGGCCGGGAATCCCTCTCGCAGCACAGCGTTTTCCCGCCGGCGTCGGGGCGGCTTTTTATTATATATGGTGCCGAGAATACCCTTACTAATCTCGTGCTGCCGCAAGTAAAGACAAATAGCTGCATCTTCACGCTTGTTAAATGTACTTACAGCCCCGCAATTGCTGCATTGGAATTCAAATTCCGGCATTCGCTATTCATCCCTGCTCGATTCTAGTATAAATCTATAAAGAACATACGTCAATATCGCCTTGAAAAAAACTTGTCAGCCCGCATCTTATGCTGGACGGTAGCCGCCGCACTTCCGCCGCTAACCAATACATCCGTTTGCTTCAAACCGGTCGTCCCTTTCCATGGGTTTTGTTAATACTAGAACTTAATTGCAGAAAAAGCGTAGTAATTATTGGGTTATACGTCAATATTAGCCAGGGGAAAAAATACGGCTAGTATAATTTGGTTTTATATTTGTATCTACCATGCAGCCTTTTTCAACGACCACTTATTCTCCCATCCGGTCCACAATGTTTCCACCGCTTCCACCAGCACCGCATCAAACTGGATGGCTTTGTTGGCTGCAACTTCTTCCCAACAGCGGTGCCAGGTCAAAGCCGGACGATATGGCCGTTCCGAGGTCATGGCATCGATGGCATCACATAAAGCAATAATCCGTGAGCCTAAGGGGATAGTCTCGCCTTTTAAGCCGGCCGGGTAACCCTTGCCGTCCCACCGTTCATGATGATAAAGAACTAGTTGAGCTATTGGCTTCAATCGCGGCGATTTAGCCAAAATATTAAAACCTATTTCCGGGTGGCGCTGGATCGCTGCTCGTTCGTGAGGTAAAAGGCGCCCCGGTTTACGCAAAATCTGGTCCGGGACGCCAATTTTCCCAATATCATGCAAATGGGCGGCTATATGTATTTTCTCAAGTTCTGCGCCTTTAATCCCAATTCTCCTGGCCAGGTCAAAGCCATATCCGCCACACGTTGCGAATGTTCTTCACTATAAGGATCCCTGGCTTCCAGGGTGGCCGTTAAACATTCAATAATGTCATGGTAGACCCCATGGAGGTCACGCCCATATATCCAGGAAAGCATCCCGTTTCCCCTTCCGGTTGTGAGAACCCCCTTTAATCGCCAAAAACCGCGGGTAGATATTATCTTCCAGTTCTGTGACACCCGTCACAAACTCCCCCGCAACCTGGGCAACCTGTTCCTCTCAAGGTTACCAGCAGATGCCGCGCCAGAATGCCAGCCGCCAGAATACCTGCTCCGGCTAAAACGGCAATTTCCATTGCTTTCCTCCCCTTATAGCGGCGCTCAAAACATTCCAGTACTCGTTTTAGCCAAGTCCTAGGATTCTCCCTACCTGGAAGACCAGCGCCGCCATCACCCAACCCAGTACCAAACTATAACCTATGGCAAAGGCAGTCCAGCTCCAGGAATTAGTCTCCCGGCGTATGGCCGCGATAGTTGCTACGCAGGGAATGTAAATCAGGGTCATAACCATAAAAGCGTACGCGGAAAGGGGCGTCCAGGAATTTGCAATAGCGCCTGTCAAGCCGTTTTCCTCTACTCCGTAGAGCACCCCCAGGGTGCCGACGACCACTTCTTTAGCCAGGATGCCAAAAACCAGGGCTACCGCCGCTTGCCAGGTGCCGAAACCGGCCGGTTTAAAGATCGGCGCCAGCATAGTTCCCAGTTTCCCGATCAGGCTCGCCTGGCTGGCGTATTCCACCCCCAGGGGCAGGTTGGAAAGGAACCAGATCAGCACCACAACACCGACAATAACGGTGCCGGCCTTGCGGACAAAAGAGCTCCCTCTTTCCCACATGTGAATCAAGGTGCCTTTAAGGGTCGGGACCCGGTAAGGCGGCAGCTCCATGACAAAGGGAGCGGTTTCCCCTTTAAAAAGAAAGGTCTTAAAGATTTTGCCCATGATAATGGCCAGCACAATACCTAAAAGGTACAGGGAGAAGATTACCCAACCCTGATTGGCTGTAAAGAAGGCGCCAGTGAAAAGGACGTAAACCGGTAAGCGGGCCGTGCAGGACATCAAGGGATTAATAAGAATAGTAATCAACCGGTCCTTACGATTTTCCAGCGTTCTGGTAGCCATAATAGCCGGGACATTGCAGCCAAAGCCGATTAAAAGCGGGACAAAGGATTTACCGTGCAACCCCATAGCATGCATCAGCCGGTCCATAATGTAGGCAGCCCTAGCCATATAACCGCTATCTTCCAGGAGGGAAATGGCCAGGAAAAGCAAGAAAATGGGAGGGATAAAAACAAGCACCGAACCCACACCCCCGATTATCCCCTCTGTTAAAAAGGAGGTCAGCAGTTGTGGCGCCCCCCCAGCTTCCAGCCAGTTGGTAGTAAGGGCTTTTAAACTCTCAAAAACGGTTTCCACCCAACCAATCATGGGGTCACCCAACTTAAAGGTAAACTGAAAAACAGCCCACATCGCCAGGAGAAAAATGGGAAGCCCCAGGTATCTATTTGTTACTATGCTGTCAATTTTATCTGATAAAGTAAGTCTTTCCTCCAGGGTCTGGCGCTTAGTAACAGCCTCTTTTACCAGGCCGTTGATAAAACCGTAACGGCGATCGGCAATAAGGGCTTCTGCTTCTTCCCCCAACTTTTCATTGAGCTGTTTTTTGCTTCGAGCTGCCACTTCAAGGATCTGTTTGGCCCCTTCTTTTTGTAGCTCTTCCTGGATCCGTTCATCGTCTTCCAAAAGTTTTATCGCCAGCCACCTGGCCGGGTATTTAGCGGCAAGATTAGCTTCCTGCTTTATAATTTGCTCTAATTTATCCAGTTGTTTTTCAATTTCCGTTCCATAGTTCACTCTTAACGGCCGGTAGGCTGCCTCCCCGACTCTTTGGGCAACCGCCGCTACAAGTTCTTTAATACCCTCGCCACGCGTAGCTACGGTCGGCACTACCGGAACCCCTAACGCTTGCGCCAGGCGCAAGATATTAATTTCGATCTTGCGTGCCCTGGCCTCATCAACCATATTTAAAGCAACGATTACATTGGCCCCCATCTCCAACAATTGGGTAGTCAAGTATAAGTTGCGCTCCAGGTTGGAAGCGTCGACGACATTGACAACAGCCTCAGGTTTCTCAAAGAGGATAAAATTACGAGCGATTAGCTCGTCCTCACTGTAAGCGCCAAGGCTATAAGTCCCGGGCAAATCGACAATATTAAAGTTCTGTCCTTGATAGCACAGCTTCCCTTCTTTTTTCTCCACCGTCACGCCCGGCCAGTTGCCAACATGCTGGCGGGCGCCGGTCAAATCATTAAAAATACTGGTCTTACCTGAATTGGGATTGCCGACTAAGGCAATAATCTTCCCCCTTTCAGGTTTAGTCGTTAACGTTGCCTCCATGGGTTCCCCTCCTTAAAAAATGACCATTCGCAACGAAAAGAAACTGTTAAGTATGCCTAACATCACCCTGCCAAGATATCATTTGTTGCCAAATGAGCGCCCATACCTATCAGACATACCTCAGTCATAATAAGCCCTTTTTTAGTATCAACCAGCCGTATTTAAACGGCGAAATCCAGCCTGAAAATAGGAAAATCCAACAGCCAGGCTACTCTCCCACTGCTTCGACCATAATCTTATGGGCCATGCCCCGCCCGATTGCCAGGCGGCCACTCCCCGAGTCGTTTCCCAGCGAAATGATTATGGGACCGAAGTTATCGTTACGGATAATCCTGATGGTCTTTCCCCGAACCATGCCCAGCTCTGTCAGCCGGTGCCGCAGGGTCATACCGCCGGCAACTTCTTTAATAACTGCCTCCCGGCCTGTATTTAAAAATTCTAAGGGTAATAAGCCGTTACTCATAAATGAACACCTCTTCACTATTTAAGTTGCTCCACAAAAATAGTGGCTGCTTCTTTTTTACGCAAGCTCAAGTTGTATCCCTTAATTTTTAATTCAATGGGATCGCCTAACGGAGCTACTCCAGTAACAGCTACTTCCGTGCCGGGAACCACTCCCATGTCCAGCAGGCGGCGGCGGATTTCGCCGGTAGCGGTAATTTTAATTACCCTGCCGCTGGCACCCTTCATCAGCTCGCTTAAAGCACGGATGTTGCTGCTTTCCATAGCCTCCATGACAATAGCCTCCTTTCCCTTTTTGTTTCCTTGTAATTCATCACATAACTCTTCACATCCGTTGCCAGTTTCTTTTTCGAGGTATTCTGCCAGCCTAGCTAAAGTTAACGGGCTTACTACATGTTCTATCAAACAGGCATCCTTTTGGGCCGTACCGGCATCGACGCCCAAGATTTCTACCAGGAAACGATACAATAGCTGATGGCGGCGCTGAATTCTGGCCGCCTCCCGCCTGCCTGCCAGCGTCAGCTCGATGGGGCCATACCTTTCTTGCTTGATCAGCTTAAGGCTGGCCAGGGTGCTCATGGCCTGACTGACACTGGCTTTGGCGATCCCCAGACTGGCGGCAATATCAGTAACCCGCACAGGGCCCTCATTTTCGGTAAGTTTCAAAATAACTTCCAGGTAATCCTGCATGGCGGGAGAAATAGCCAATGTGCCGATCAATTTATCGCCCTCTTCTTATGGCCGGAGAGTGATTTTCATTCTCATTTACTCAATAATAAAATAGCACTAAGTTGTATCTCTGTCAAGCCTTTTATTGACCCCCCTATAGTACAAGCGATATTATTACTTGTAAATGCCTGAACTTTTGTTCCGTTAAATTGCATTCGCCATTTTTCTCCCTCTTTGCCTGAAAAAGCATGGGGATCTCCAGGGACGTATTCAAATTTTTCAGTAGCTTCCTACCGGCATCTTACTGTACTTACTGTAAGCAATTACTTGCTTGGCCATGGCCAAAAGACAATAAAATACCTGCCTTAAGTTGGCCCTACAACAGGCAGGTTCGATGTCCTAACCAGGGAGAAAAGTGCCGCGGCAGCAAATCTCATGACAATTTACGCCACCTTAGTAGAAAACAAAAACTGGGGCGCAGTCAGCTTTTTCCCGAGGTGAGAACAGTTACTCAACAAGCTGACAGCAGATAATCGACCTTACCTAGGTAATAATCTATCTCGCCCAACCCGCCCTGGTATACTTTTCTAACCAGCTCCATAGTATCCTCCAACTTTTTGCCCACAATACCAGTACCCGACTCTAAGATCGCTCCCTGACTGGCCATAAAGCCGGCCCGGACAGCTTCAACTGCTGCAGTACTTATTTTCAAAGCGCAACTTTCTTTGGCGCCGTCACAAATAATACAGCAAAGGTTGCCCAAGATGATTTGCATTGCGTTAATAATTTGCTCATTGCTGCCGCCTAAAAGCCAGCAGATGGCCGCCGCTACACCGGCACCTCCGGTTACTGCCCCGCATAACGGTGATAGCTTGCCGGTATAAGCCCTCAGGTACATGTTGGTAAAATGAGCTACTGCTAAGGCCCGGGTTATCTTTTTCGGATCTGCTCCCAGATTTTGGCTCATCAACAGCAGCGGTACTGCAGCCAGAATACCCTGATTGCCGCTACCGGCGCAGGTTAAGACGGGGTATGTAGCACCCGCCATCCGCTCTGCCACCGCAATTCCGGTAAAGGTGCGGGCTTGTTCTGCTAAACCTCCTACCTCGGTACCTGGACGCCGGAAAAAGGAAACCAGGGAAGATAGAGGCTCCCTCATACCTTGCTCGACTTCCCGGGCGAAGGCCAAAATCTCGTTAGCTCCCTGGTAAAGGAAATTTATCTCCTCCGTTGGAAGCGAGAAAACCTGCTTTAGCAAAGTTTGGGAATCTTGCGCCAGCAAAGCTTCCAATTGTAGATCAAGATGCTCTCCTTGTCTACCGATTAATTGGCCATCCAGCCATAAAGCCGCAAAGTTTTTATGATTGCCTTTTAACTCGACAATAACCTCATGCTGTTTTGATGTGGCTAGAGCCCGGGTATATAAGCCCTCCTTGTCGCCAATAACCCTGACCTTAATAGTTCCTTCCAGGATAAACTTCTTGGCCTGTTGCACCTGGTCGGGCGTTAAATAGGCCAGCAGGCGCTGGCCTGCCTCTACCGGCGCCAGCAGGCCCATAGCCGCCGCCATGGCCAAGCCCTTTTCTGCGGTTCCCGGCAAACCAACCCGACGGGCATTCTTCCAAACCGCCGAACTGACGGAAATATCAACCATTTGCGGTAAAATACCCAATATCTCCCTGGCCTTAGCTGTGGCCAAGGCCACCATTACCGGTTCGGTACACCCGACTGCTATATCGGCTTCTTGATGGAGTAGATTTATCAGGCTTCGCTGATCAAGCAAGGCTTTCCCTCCCGGTCCCCTATCTGTCCTTCTCGTTTTACTAACGGCACCCATCGTTGACTACGCCAGGCCCTTGCACCCATATTTAATTTTTGGTACCGTTGTTCACTTTCATTTACATTATTAGTATAAGACCATAGAGAGCATATGTCAATATTTAAAATTAAAAAGTAAAGTATGTTGCTGGCGTACCTAGCACGGGAACTTGACCGGATCGCCCTGCGGTCCGCGAGGATTTACCGTACCTTTTGTACGACTACCACAGCAGCAATAAACAATAAGGCGGCATAGACCCCCAGCACGGCCAGGGAGACGGGCAGGAGGCCCTGACCCTGGGCCAGGGCTCGCAGGGCGTAACTGGTATGGGTCAGGGGCAGGGCTTTAATAAGGTAAGCCACGCCCAGGGGCAAGCGGTCCGGCAGGAAAAAGGTGCCGCTTAAAAAAGACATAGGCAAAATAACAAAAGTAGAAAAGTTGGCCATATCCTCATGGGAGTTGATGGTCATGGCCGCCACCACTCCCAGGGCGGCAAAAAGGAAACAGGTCAAAATTATAATCACGAAAAACCAGGCGTTCAGGGCCAATTTTGCCCCGAATAAAAAGGCCAGGCCCAGGATAATTAAAGCAGCAATCAGGCCGCGCACCGTACCTGCCAGGACTTGTCCGAAAACAAAGGAGCCGGCGCTTAAAGGAGCGATCAGGTATTCTTCTAAGGTTTTATAATATAAACGGCTGATGTTCAGGGAAATACCCACGACGTTAAAGCTGGTGTTCATGGCCGACAGGGCGATAATGCCGGGTACCACAAATTCCAGGTAATTGCCGCCGTCCATGCGCACGCCCCGTCCCAGGCCCCAGCCGAAAGCCACCAGGTACAACAAAGGGCTCACCAGGCGCGAGGCAAAAAACTTGTAAAAGGTGCGCTTCAAGACTATCATTTCCCGCCAAAAGACCGTATAAAACTCCATGTCAATCTTCCACCTTCCGCCCGGTTAACTCAATAAAAACGTCTTCCAGGTTAGTAGCGCGAATTAAAACATTCCCTGTTACTTTGCGGGCGTAATTCAGAGCCTCTTCCCGGGAGGAAAAAAGTTTATAGCCTGTTTCCGTGCTCGCAAAAGACTCAACAGCAACTTCCCCCACCTTTTGTTTCAGCTCGCCGGGTGTACCCAGGGCAATGAGTTGCCCCCGGTCCATAATGCCTACCCGCTGGCAAAGCATCTCGGCTTCTTCAATGTAATGGGTGGTCAAGAGTACGGTCATCCCCTCGCTGTTCATCCGCCGGATTAAATCCCAGATTTTCCGGCGGGTCTGGGGGTCAAGACCCACCGTCGGCTCGTCCAGGAAAAGAACGCGCGGCCGGTGCATCAGCGCCCGGGCGATCATCAGCCGGCGCTTCATCCCGCCGGAAAATTTACTCACCAGGTCATCGGCCCGCTCTTCCAGTTCCACATAAGCTAAGAGTTCATTAATCCTTGCTTGCCGCTCTTTAGCGGGCATCTTGTGCAGGCGGCCGTGTAGTTCCAGGTTTTCCCGGGCGGTAAGCTCCTGGTCCAGGTTCATCTGCTGGGGCACTACCCCAATGGCTTGTTTCACCTTGCCTAAATCCCGCGTTACGTCGCAGCCGTTGATCAGGGCCCTGCCGCCGCTGGGCCTGGTCAGCATGGTTAGCATCCGCACGGTGGTAGTTTTACCGGCACCATTGGGGCCGAGTAAAGCAAAGATTTCCCCGCTTTTGATCTGGAGGTTCAGTCCGGCTACGGCGACAATATTGCCGTAATGTTTGCTAAGCCCCTGAATTGCAATCACTTTGCCAATACCTCCCGGAGTTTCTCGTGGTCGACATGCATCTCCTGGAATGGTTGGCGGCGCGTGCGGTGGAGCAGGGCGAGGTTTGCTACGGCATAGACATCCTCGGGTATTACCTCGGTACGCCCGTCCAGGGCGGTCATAGTTCTGGCCGCCTTCATCATCACCAGGTCGGCCCGGTGGCCGTCCACACCCATTTCAATGGCGATCTTCGCAATGAGATAAAGGATTTCCTCCGGTATTTTTACTTGCGGTAAAATCTCTATAGCCGTCACAATTTGCCGGCGCAGCTTTTCCTGCTTCCCTTCCCACCGGGTTATAAACCCTTCCGGATCTTCTTCAAAGGCGACGCGGCGTTTAATGATTTCTACCCTTTCCCTGGGGTCCAGGATGCCGGTGATATTGACGCAGAGGCCAAAGCGGTCTAAAAGCTGCGGCCTTAGTTCCCCTTCCTCCGGGTTCATGGTACCGACCAGGATGAAATTGGCCGGGTGGGTGAAGGATACGCCTTCCCGCTCGACAGTATTGACGCCCATAGCTGCGGAATCCAGCAGCACATCCACCACATGGTCATCGAGAAGGTTTACTTCGTCTACATAAAGAATGCCCCGGTTGACCTGGGCCAGGACGCCGGGTTCAAAATGCTTTTTCCCTTTTTTTATGGCCCGTTCAATGTCCAGGGTGCCAACCACCCGGTCTTCGGTGGCAGAAACAGGCAGGTCTACTACCCGCATTCTCCGCCGGCTCCGCGGTAGTTCTTCACCGGCCTCTAACCGCCGGCGACAACTTGAACACATGGTGGTAATATCCGCAGGATCACAGCTAAATGGACAATCGGCCACCACCTCTATCTCCGGTAGCAAAGCCGCCAGGGCCCGCACGGCAGTTGACTTGGCCGTTCCTTTTTCCCCGCGAATGAGAATCCCCGAAAGTTTGGGGTTGACGGCGTTTAAAAGCAAACCTTTTTTCATTTCTTCCTGCCCTACCAGGGCGGCAAAAGAGTAAACTATTGTTCCTGGTTGCACTCCCTTCATCTCCCTTGAAAATATTAAACAATATATCTCGCTTTCGCTGGCGGGAATATTAGTGCACTGGAACCTTGCATCTCCCGGACCACCTGGACCAGGGAGTTGGATTTTAAGTCATCTATCCGGTAATATTCCGCTCCTAATGCAACGGCCAGTTCCCGGGCCAGGCCAAAGGTAACCAGGCCGTCTTTTTCTACATCTACCACCAGAGTTTTGATTCTGGCATCGTCACGGATTATCTCCGCCGCTCGCCGAGCCTCAAGGAGGGGCTTATCCTCCCCCATGCTCACATTAGCGCGGCCGTCGGAAATAAGGATCAAAAGAGGGTCAAGGTTAGTGTCTTTATAAAAATGAATTTTAATCAGGTCATATGCCTTGAGCAAGCCTGCCGCCAGAGGGGTTCGCCCGCCGGTTGGTAGTTCCTGGAGTAGTTTATATCCCATTTCCACACTGTTGGTGGGCGGCAGCAGTACTTCAGCTGTCTTACCTTTGAAGGCTACCAGGCCGATTTTATCCCGTTTCTGATAGGCATCCAGCAAGAGGGAAAGAATCGCCCCTTTAGTCTCTACCATCCGCTGTTGGGCCCCCATGGAACCGCTGGCATCCACCACAAAAAGCAGGAAATTGCCGATGCGTTTTTCCCTTACTTTGGCACGAAAATCTCCTTTTTCGATGGCAATGGCCATACCATACTTTTCCCGGTAAACCTGGTAAGGGGCCGCCGCCCTTAAGGTAGCGTCAAAGGCCAGGTCGTTATCTTGTAACCAGACAGTCGCCAGTATATACCTGCCTGCCCTGGTGGCCGTCCTGGTGCGCGAGCGACGGCCGGAACCTTGGCGTAAAATGCGATCCCGCCCGTGGGTAATACGCCGGACGGCAAAAGGCCGGCCTACAGCAAAGACCACGTCCTGCCCTTGAGGGGGCGCAGGAGTGTTCTCTCCTTCTTCAGTCTTTCCGTTATATTCCTCACCATGAGGTTCTTCCCCTGATTTCTGGCCGTCGTTTTCCCGGGGCTGTTCAGGTGGGGCTTCGACCTGCTCGGGAGCTGATTCGGGATTTTCTTCTTGCTGTGACGGTTCTTCCCGGGTTTCAGGCGGCTGGAATTGTTCTGGAGGCGGCGCCGGTGCTTCCCGCACCCGGTGGGGCAGTACCAGTTCCGCTGCCTCCTGTACGTCAGCCTCGGTCACTTCTTCCCGCCCTGCGAGGGCGGCGATGGTGCGCGCTGTTGCCGTCATAATGATATCAGCCCGGTGGCCGGCGGTACAGGCTTCTACGCATAACCGGGCTATTAATGCCAACAATTCTTCCCTGATAGTTACCCGGGGTAAGATTTGCCGGGCGGTAAGGATTTTTTGGCGTAAACTTTCTTCTTCTGCTGACCATTGGGCGAGAAACCTCAAAGGGTCGGCTTCAAAGGCTCCCCAGCGTTTAATTATTTCTACCCGCTGCCCGTGGTCGTGTACACCTGCAATCTGCACGCAGAGGCCCAAGCGGTCCAAAAGATGGGGCCTTAACTCCCCTTCTTCCGGGTTCATAGTACCGACCAGGATGAATTCTGCCGGGTGGGTATAAGAAATTCCTTCCCTTTCGACGATATTTACCCCCATGGCGGCGGCGTCCAAGAGGACATCTACCAGGTGATCGTCCAGCAGGTTTACTTCGTCCACATAGATGATACCGCGATTGGCCCGGGCCAGTATTCCCGGTTCAAAGCGGGGCCGCCCGTGCTTGATGGCATATTCGAAGTCCAGGCTCCCGACCAGGCGGTCTTCGGTGGCTGATATGGGCAGATCAATGACCGGGACCCTGCGCCTGACCCGGGGTAGCTTTTCTCCCCGGGCCAATCTCTCCCTGCAGTTAAGACACAGGCGGTTATAATCTTCAGGATCACAATTATAAGGACAACCGGCGACAACCTCTATTTCGGGTAACAGGGCCGCCAGGGCACGTACGGCCGTAGATTTGGCCGTGCCCTTTTCTCCCCGGATGAGGATCCCGCCCAGGCGAGGGTTAATGGCATTTAAGATTAACCCCTTCTGCATTTTCTCCTGGCCGACAATGGCGGTAAAGGGATAGATGTATCGTTTATAGACAGGCACGCTAACGCCTCCTTAATGCAAGTACGGCAGCAGCCATCATTCCGTCCGGGCCTCTAATTCCCCTTCTATATCCAAGTACAGTTCCTTTAAGGCGGCAGCAGTTTCCGGCCGGGCCTGCCACATTCCCCTTTCGATGGCTTCTAAAAGCTGGGCCGTAATAGTCTGCAATGCCCAGGGGTTGACCTCCTTAAACCATTCCTGCATCCCCGGATCCAGAGCATACTTTTGCGCCAGGGCTTCATAGAGCCAGTCGTCCAGCACTTCCGCCGTGGCGTCCCAGCCAAAAGAATACTCCACCAAAGCCGCCAGGTCGCCGGCGCCCTTGTACCCATGGCGCTTCATACTTTCAATCCACTTGGGGTTAAGCACCCGCGCCCGGAAGATATGCCGGGTCTCCTCCCCCAGGGTACGTACCCGTACTCGCCTGGGGTCGCTGCTGTCGCCGCTGAAGGAGAGGGGTGGTTCTCCTTTAATGGCCTTAACGGCCGCCACCATGCCGCCATGGTAGGAGTAAAAGTCATCACTGTCAAACATGTCTACTTCCCGGCTGTCCTCGTTCTTTACCGTTGCGACCACCGTAGCGAGACGGCGCCGGAAGGTGTCCTGGGCCTCCCGGCCATAAGTACGGCGGCTGTAGGCATAGCCGCCCCAGGTAACGTAGACTTCCCCCAGGTCCTTAGCATCCTGCCAGTTCTTGGCCGTGATTAAATCGCTGACCCCGGCGCCGTAAGCACCGAGCCGGTCGCTGAAAATACGCCACCTGGCTTCCTCCCGGGCTTGTTCCTCCTCTACGCCGGCTGCTATCCGCGCAGTTGCTTCGGCTTTTACATGGGCCGCCACAAAATTCATTGTCTCCGGTTCGTCCAGCCCGGCTACCATTTCCACCGCCCGATCAAGCAGGTGGATGACATTCAGGAAGGCATCGCGAAACATCCCGGAAGCCCGAATAGTTACATCAACCCGCGGCCGCCCCAGCTCCTCAAGGGGTATCACCGCCAGTCCTTTAACGCGCCCGCTTTTTTCTTCCCATACCGGTCGTACCCCCAGCAGATACAAGGCCTGGGCGATATCCTCGCCCCCGGTACGCATATTGGTGGTGGCCCAGATCACCATCCCGACGTTTTCCGGATAGTCCCCTTTTTCCTGCTGATAGCGCTCAAGGAGAGCCCCTGTCAGTTTCATGCCCACTTCCCAAGCCGCGCGGGTAGGTATGGCCTGGGGGTCAATTGAGTAAAAGTTGCGGCCAGTAGGCAGGATATCAGCCATACCCCGGGTAGGTGCACCCGCAGGACCGGGTGGAATAAAACCACCCGCCAGGGCCTTAATAGAGTTTCCGATTTCTTCTACCGTGGCTTGCAGGGACGGTACCAAAGAGTCGGTAATATATTTACCCAGGCGGATAATTTCTTCATCCCGGCACCCCAGAGTCTTTTCTGAAATTGTCGGTATGACTTCCTCGCTGAATCCGGAGGACGCCAGGGCTTTGATAAACTCCCTGCCTAGTTGCTCGATTTCATCCATGATTTCAGCGTTAGTACGCCTTGTCGCTGCATCGAAGAATCCAAGCTCACCTAGTAACTGGTCGTAATTGTATCCCTTCACTAGGGCCAATCGTTCCCGTAAAGCGGGAAAATCGTTGTTGGGCAGGCGGGTTAAAGCCAGGAGCATTTCTACCAGGGCTTCCTCGCGGGGTGCCTGGCCCAGGATGTGAAGGCCGTCCCGGATAAGGGTATCTTTTATGTCGTACAGGTAATAATGCAGCCGTTCCAGGAAGCCTTCCCAGTCTTGCTCAGCCTCTTCTTGCGCCAGGCCCAGGTCGCGGTCCAAGCGGCTGGCAGCAACCTTTTCCCAGATCAAACCGCGCAACGTCGGCAGTTTCGTCTCGTCCAGGGTTTTAGCCATATGGTACTCCTTGACCAGGACTTCTATCTCCGCCAGCTCATCGTAAGTATCGGCCCTGGTCATAACCGGAGGCAGGTGGGCAATGATCCCGGCCTGGGTCCGCCGCTTGGCCTGGGTACCTTCCCCAGGATTGTTAATGATGTAAGGGTAAAGGTGGGGCAGGTCATTAATGGCCAGGTCCGGGAAGCAGGCCCCGGACAACCCCACCCCCTTGCCCGGCAGCCACTCCAGGGAACCGTGCTTGCCGATATGGAAAACCATATCCGCCTGGAAAACGTCCCGCAGCCAGCGGTAATAGGCGAGGTAGTGATGGGGCGGGGCCAGGTCAGGGCTGTGGTAAATTGTGGCCGGGTCCTCTAGGAAGCCGCGGGGCGGCTGGATGCCGATAAAAACGTTTCCTAGGAAGATGCCCGGGACGAGGAGCTGGCCCTGGTAATTAAATACTTCACCCGGCGGCTCACCCCAATTGCCTGTTAATTGTTCCCGGGCCGGGGTAGGAAAGGCCTCAAACCAGTTCCGGTAGGTATCCCCGTCCACTTGAGCGGCTGCCCGGCGGTCCAGCTCCCGCGGGTCGAGCCAGCCGCGCTCGTTGGTCAGGCCGCACAAAATTTTCTCCATTAATGCCGCCCCGTCCGGCGGCAAGCCCTCCACCAGGTAGCCGGCGGCCTGCATGGCCGCCAGCAGGCGGTGGACGCTGGCCGGGGTATCCAGGCCAAAGGCACAGCCGATGCGGTCATTGCGTGGCGGGTAGTTATGCAGGATAATGGCCACCCTTTTCTCCTGGTTGGGTTTACGCCGCAGTCGGGCCCAGCGCAGGGCCAGGGAGGCAACCTTGCTTACCCGTTCAGGAATAGGTACATACTGGCTTAAAACAGCACCGGTCGAGGGATCCTCCCCGGTCTCTTCCCGGGTGGCAATAGGTACGCTGATTAGATCCCCGTCAAATTCAGGTAAGGCTACACTCATGACCACATCCATGGGCCCCAGACCCTGGGAGCTTTTTTGCCACTCGTCAAAGGGAGTTAGGGACACGATGGCTTTAATCAGGGGTACGTCCAGTCGCTGGTAAAGCTCTTTTTCTTCCACGCGGCTAAAGGTGGGCGTGCCCATGGTCTGGGAGAACATCAGGGTATTAACCACCACGTCTACCACCGGCCGGCCATCCCGGGTAAAATAATTTTCCAGCACCCAGGCCAGTCCCCGGCTGCCCAGCTCGTCGTTCCTGGTGGCGTAAAGGAACACCGGCCAGGCTGTACCACCTTGTTTTTCTACCTGCCGGACAAGTTCATCAATGAATGCCGTGTTGCCTGCCAGCCAGGTGCTCTGGTAAAAAAGTATGCCCACGACCGGCCGACCTTCCAGGAGATTGGCCTGCAAATAAATCGTCGTCACTTCTGGTGCCGGGCAGTCCGGGTGGTATAGGCCTTCCCAGGGTAACGGGCAGGGCTCAGCTGCCGCCACCTCTGTACCACCATAACGACTGGCGGCCCAAAGAAGAAGGTTTTCTAGGTTATCTTCGCCGCCATAGGCCACGTACAGGCGCACCCGCTGGTAATCTTCGGCCATCATATTGCTGAGGGATAAAAGCTGCCGGTTATCTTCACCCGTCGTGGGCAGGACGGCCAGGGGGATATTCTTTTGCCTAGCCAGCTCTACCAGGTCCTGGAGCCCCGGCAGGGAATCCGGCCCGCCCATGAGATGTACGATAATCAGGTCGGCGGCGGCAAATTGAGCAATTTCTCCCGCCGTTCGCCCGCCTTCTCCCCGCTTCGAGAAGGCCACAACTTCAACTAGCCGGCCATAATCCTCCTGCACTGTGCGGACAGCCCGGCTTAAACTACCCAGCTCACCTTCAACGGCCGTATAAAAGCAAACTTTTAAAGCCATAACCCTCTCCCCTCCAGCTTAAAGCTTTGCTCTCCCGTTAGCCGGGCAGACAGGTAAGACCTGCACTCCCAGTTCATCCTGCCATACCCGGGCTTCGACATCATAGACGGCGCGGATATTTTCCGGGGTGAGCACCGCCGGCGGGCTGCCGGAAGCAAAGATGCGGCCTTGATGCAGGAGCACCAGCTTTTGAGAAAAACGACCCGCCAGGTTTAAATCATGCAGTACCATGAGCACGGTCATTCTCTTTTTCCAGGCCAGAAATTCAAGGATGCCCAGCACCTCCAGCTGGTGACGTATATCCAGGTTGGAGGTAGGTTCATCCAGCAAGAGAACCTTAGGCTCTTGGGCCAGGGCGCGGGCGATCATCACCCTCTGTTTTTCACCCCCGCTTAAATGGACCAAGATTTTCCCCGCCAGTGGTTCCAGTTGGAGAAAACGCAGAATTTCTTCTACCACCTGCCGGTCTCTTTGCCCAACAGCCCAGGTTATATAAGGCCTGCGACCTAGTAACACGGCTTCATATACGGTCAGGGGAAAGACTCTCGTACCTTCCTGGGGAACATAGCCCAGCATCATTGCCAGGGCCCGGCTCGACAGGTTGGTTATATTGCGGCCATCCAGGTAGATTACTCCCTGCGCCGGTAGCAATATCCTGGCCAGGCACCGCAGGAAGGTGCTTTTTCCCGAACCGTTTGGCCCGATAATGGTAGCTATTTCCCCTGGTTCGATAGCTAGGGTAACCTCGTTAAGTATTAGTTGGCTATCATAATTAAAACACAGACCATGCACGGCCAGTTTCACGACCACCAGCGCCTCCTTTCCCTAAAGAGAAGCGAGAGAAAAAAGGGTACGCCGATTAGCGAAGTGATTACCCCTACCGGGATTTCGATGGGGCTGGCCACCGTCCGGGCCAGCGTGTCGGCCGCCAGCAAAAGGATAGCCCCCAGCAAACAGGAAGCCGGGATCAGGTAACGATAGTCGCTGCCGACCAGGAAGCGGCCCAGGTGGGGGGCCACCAGGCCAATGAAACCAATAATTCCGGTAAAGGCCACCGTAGCGCTGGCCAGCATGGAGGCACCGACAGCACCGTTACGCCGCAGCCGGCTAAGATTGACACCCAGGTTGGCGGCTACTTCCTCCCCGGCTCCCAGGGCATTGAGGTCCCAGGAAGAGCGCCAGAGAAAACCCAGGGCAGCAAGGCAAACAGGAACAAGCAAAATTAAAGGCTGCCATTTAGCCCCGGCCAGTCCTCCCATGAGCCAGAGAGTGAGTTCCCGCAGTTCTTCATGGGAGGAAAGGTACTTCAGTAAAGATACGCCTGCGGAAAAGAGGTAACCCAGGGCCACGCCGGCCAGGATGAGGGTCTCCGGGGCCAGGCTTCTTAAACTTGCTAAGCCATAGATGACAAAAGTTGTCAGTAGGCCAAAGGTAAAAGCGCAGGCAACGACAATATAACCTTTCGCCAGGGTGAAACCGGCGAGTTTTCCCAGGCCCAGGACCACGGCCAGAGCCGCCCCGAAGGAAGCGCCGGCGGAGATGCCCAGTATATAAGGATCGGCCAGGGGATTGCGTAAAATCCCCTGCATCATCACCCCTGCCCCGGCCAGGCTGCAGCCGGCCAGGGTGGCTAGCAGCACCCGGGGCAGGCGGAGATTTAAAATCACTGTTCGGGCCAGCTTGTTCCCTGCCTCCTGGCCGGAGGAGGTTGTTACCGCCCCCTTGATAACCTGCCAGAGCTCCTGGAAGCTGATATTGGCGCTGCCAAGGCCAAGGGAAACTGCCAGGGCGACCGCCAGAGCCAGGCTTAAAAGAATGATTGTCAATATTTTATGACTTGCCAGCCGGGCATAAAAATCGCCCTCGGCATCGCCGGTAGCATTTTTCCCGGCCATCCTACTATGCATCATTAATGCCCCCTTAAGTGGGTAGACACTTATACCCGGACTTAACCCCCGCGTCTTCCAAGGATGAAAAAAGAAGGTTGGCAGGTTAGCTTATTTAGATTCCGGGTAAACCCAGGTACCCTTTAATTCCATGTGGTAGAACTCCTGCAGTAACTGGCGGTGAACAGCTTCCGGGTCGAGGTCGGCAAAAACGCCGGGGTGGAACCATTTGGCCCAGTAAAGGGAACCGATTACCGACCTGATCCCGGTGCCCAGGCCCCAGCTCATGATATAGACCTTTTTCTGGCTAACCGCGGTTGTTTGCTTCAATGCCGGCCGGGCCAGGATTTCATCATAAAGGGCTTTCATTTTATCCGCGGCGTCCCGGCTGGCCATGCAGATAATGACCTGGGGGTCTTGCCCGGCCAGCCATTCAGGAGTCAGTTCGGGATATTTAACCTTCTGGCCGGCGGCAATATTTTTACCGCCTGATAAGGCAATACGGTCGGCAGCAGGGGTTTTATCGCCGGCACTGTAGTAAGGTTTATTCCACTCGTAGTAAACCCGGGGCTTTTTGTCCTCAGGTATCTTGGCTACCCTTTCCTTAATAATCTGGTAGTATTTATCGCTAAAGGCAATAAGTTTGGCCGCTGTTTCCTCTTTCCCCGTCAGTTCGCCCATTTGTTTAGTTACTAGGGCGGTTTCGTGGGGATAAGAAGTCGTATAGACCAGGACCGGCAGGCCGGCCTCTTCCAGCTTGGCCCGCAGGTCGTCCTTCAACATGGTATCGGCAATGACTACATCCGGGGCGCTCTGGATGATGGTTTCCAGGTTGGGAGCAAAAGAAGATTTAGCCATGACCGGGATTTTCTCCAGAGCAGCCGGGAAGATCGAGTAGCCGTCACGCCCGATGATCTTATCAGCGCTGCCTAAAGCATAAAGAATTTCTGACACACCCGAAGTAATACAAACGATTTTATCCACTGGGCAGGAAATTTTTACTTCTTTGCCGGTGCCGTCAACAAACGTTTTGACTGTTTTCCTGGTATTACCGTTTTGAGTGCCAGTTGTTTTGCTGCTACACCCGGTTACAAAGATTATTACCAGCATTAGCAGGCATATTAACCTGGCGGTAAAACTATATTTTTTGCTCAACATTTTTGATAGCCTCCTCCTTGATTTTTTTACAACGAGCAGGACTCCTGGCTCAGGTTCACCGGCACCGCATTATTGCCACCATCAAAAAAACGGCCTGATCTAACACCTCCCAGCGAACTCCCCGGGCGGGTTAGAATAGGCCGTCCTTCTACCGCTCCCGGCGCATCGGGGACTTCCAGTTATCTGCTCCTTTGGAAGCACCTTGCCGGACCGGCTGGCTGCATTTAAGCCTGGCCCCTCGGGGCCAGACGCCTATCCTTATAAAATTAAACCCCTGCTCCAATATGAACAGGGGGAGTGCCCGTTCCCCATCCTGCGTAGGGAGCATCAGCTACTGCAGCAAGCACCAGGTCTCCTGGCTCGGGTTCTCCGCTCCCCCACGCCTTCCCAGTCCAGCACTCAGCCCCTGCAGTTGCACCGTCCCGAGTACTTCTTAAAAAAGATAACCCGTAGCGGTAGAGATCTTGCTGAGTGCCGGACCAGTGGCCTGTTGTGGGGTCACTCCCCCTTACAGTGGCGCGACCGCGCCGGCTTTGCACCGGCTTCCCTTGATGCTAACCGGATATTGTTTTTATATACTCATTCTTCTTCTACTAAAAACCATAAAATCCTTCCTTGGCTAATTAATTTGCCTCCTTTGGATGCCCTGTTAACACGAAAATAACCCTATTTTCATGTTTGGTTGTTCCCTGCGAGGCATGGCCGATTAGTAAGAAGACTTTTTCTTACAAATTAATATTTTTGTGTCCAAGGCGTCGCCTAATTTGCAAAGGCTGGTGCCTCCGAATTCATCTGTTTCTATGATCCGTTCAATAAAAAAGTATCTCTCAAGAAGTTTGAGGTAATCTTCATAAAAAATGTCCCCGGCAAACTCATAGACCCTCCTTTGCTTCTTTAAAAAAACATCAAAGCTTGTCAGATTCCATTCAAAATCCAGCAATATATTCTTTGAGTCTTCATCCTTGCGATACTATACCCGAAAGGTCAATGAAACTTCTCGCCATCCCATAAAACGAGCGCTGTCGCTCACAGCACGCAAGCTGGTACGCCTGGTTTACGCCATGCTATCCCAAGGTCAGCTCTATCAAACTCCAGACACTAAGGCTACCCAGCTAGCCAGCCGGGAGGTGAGTACTAAGCCCCTTGCTTCTTCCGAGCCTGCCCAGGCAACGGAGGCTACGAATTACGGCATAGCAGCTACTAAGGGCAAAACAAAAGTGAAGACCAGACGGTTGCCGCATGCCCCAAAGAACTCTGCTAAGCCGCAGGAACATACACGGGGTCATTCAGCAGTCAACACGTAAGGTTTTCACTTGTCCCTAATCTATCAAAGACTAGGGATGTTGTCAAGACGCTTACATTATTTCTCGTTTTGTAGGCTTATTTTGTTATGCTCATTTTTCAAAGAACCCGTAATCTCAACACTTCATCTCGTCACAATTTTTTTCATGAAACTACTTGACTTTCACCGCAGTCTTCCGGATAGTTCAACCTTATAAACTCCAATATCTCCTGATTTCACCAGCCGAATCCCGTTTAAAAAACTGCTCCCGCCGTTTTTTTTGCGGGGTACCTGGCCTGTTGCAACTCTAATATTAGCGAACACCCGTCATACTAAATATTTTTTTCCTGGGTATCTGCCGGCAATAAGGTAATCGTAAGTTTGCGGTGATAACGTTGCAATATCTTGACAAAGCTGGGACCAAAGAGCAAATAAAAGGCGGCGTTGCCCAGGGCGTGCATAGTGTCAAACCAAAAGCTGGCGGCATATGCGGCTGTAAAGGACTGCCAGTTCAAAGGGTGGACAAAGGCCGTCCAAAACCACAGGTTCATGATCCAGCCAAAAAAATAGCCCCAGAGAAAACTAAAAACCGTCATCGCCTTGACACCGGCACGGGGAAAGATAAACTTCATCAACCCCGCCGTGGTGCCGGCCAGGCCCCAGGCAAACATCTGCCAGGGCGTCCAGGGTCCCTGACCCAGAAAAAAATTAGACACCAGGGCTGCCGTAGAGCCGACAATAAAACCGGCCCGCGGCCCGAAAACAAAACCGGAAATAATGACTATGAAGGTAGTCGGCTGAACATTGGGCACGGCGGCAAAGGGGACACGGCCGACGGCGGCAATGGTGCCCAGCATGGCGATGACGGCCACTTCCCTGGTAGAAACCCGCCCCTGTTCAAAGCCCCAGTACAGCAACACCAGTACGATAATGATTATCACCGAGGCCAGGAGCCCCCACCCCTGACCCCAAAGGAGGGCTTTAAACCTGACACTGACCAGGAGCAGGCCCAAAATCAGCACCAGGGTCAGAGGAAAAAAGATTTTCCGGCAGTAAGAGGGCATCTATTTTATCCCCCAATTGATTGGTTTTCAGGCGTTTTACCATATGTCCGGCGCTGCCCTATGCGCTGCCTTATGAGGGAATCATCTGCGAAGCACCTTTATGGGCGGGTTTAACCGGGAACCGCCTGCTTGGCCGGCTGCACAGGTGCCAGCCGGGCCAAGGCTTCCCCTAAGGTCAGGACGCCGCCCACATAACCGCGGCACATCCTGCCAATCTGGGTGGTGTAAAAAAACGACTGGCCCATGACCTGATGCTTGGGGCCATCGGCTACGACCCGGCCGGCAGCCATCACCATTACCCGGTCAGCGTAGGCGGCGGCAAACTCAACGTCGTGGGTGACCAAAATTACAGCAGTTCCCCCCTTGCCCAAGGCCGCCAACATGGCCCCCAGTTCGTCCTTCAGGCGATAGTCCATCCCCCGCGTGGGTTCGTCCAGCAGCAGGATGGAAGGCCGGGTTACCAAGATGGAGGCCAGGGCAACCCGCTGGCGCTCGCCACCGCTCAAATCGCGGGGGTTTAGCCCGCGGCAGGATTCCAGGCCCAGTAGGGTCAGGAGTTCGTCAACAATACCGTCGTCGGGCAGGCCGAAATTCTTCAGGGTGAACAGCAATTCTGCGGCCACTGTGTCCTGGAAAAGATAATCGTTGGGATTCTGGGAAAGGTAGGCAATTCCGGCATTACCGGGCCGCCCCTCGCCTTTATAAATCTCGCGCCCCTTAACCTGCACCCAGCCCCGGCCCGGCTTTAAGAGGCCGGCCATAACCTTCAAGAGGGTGGATTTGCCGGCGCCGTTGGCCCCCAGGACGGCCACCAGTTCGCCGGCGGCAATTTGCACGCTTACATCCTGCAAGGCTTCTTTGCCGTTGGGATAGGCAAACCATACCTTGCCCATGGTCAAAATCGGCCCGCCCGGGCCCCCTTTCACCGCCGGCATCAGGCTGGGATGCTCCCGGCAGTTAAAATTGGTCTGCAGCAAGCGGCGCCCTTCCTTGACGGTAACGGGAACGACCGGAAAGCCGGTGCCAGCAAAAAAACGACTTACGGGAGGAACAAAGGGGATCCCCTTGGGAGCCGCCCAGCGGGCGAATTGCGCCGGCGTCCCCTCATACTTGATCTGGCCGGCATCCATGTACAACACCCGGTCCGCCAGGTGAAAACACCGTTCTAACCGTTGCTCGATTAAAACGACGGTCAGACCCATTTCCTCATTTAGTCGTTTGACGAGATTGAGGATCTCCTCGGCCGCTACCGGGTCCAGCTGGGAAGTGGGCTCATCAAAAACTAAAACCCGCGGCTGCATGGCCAAAACGGCGGCCAGGGCCAATTTTTGCTTCTGACCGCCGGAAAGTTGCGCGGTAAATTCTTGTTTAACCGCCGTCAAGTCGAGAAAATGTAATACTTCGGCCACCCGCCGGGACATCTCCGCCGGTGGTAGGCCCAAATTTTCCAAGCCGAAAGCGATTTCCGTCTCCACACTGGTCATCACCAGCTGTTTCTCCGGGTCTTGAAAAACTATCCCCACCTCCCGGGCCAGTTGCCGCCGGTCTAACTCCCTTATGTTCCGCCCTTGAAAGTAAACCTGCCCGCCGAAGCGGCCGCCGTAAAAGTCAGGTACCAAGCCGGCCAGCACCCGGGCCAGGGTGGATTTGCCCGACCCCGAACCGCCGATTACTAGTAAAAACTCCCCTTCCTCAAGGCGTAAATTGACATCCTTTAAGGCCGGCCTTTCCCGATCTGGGTAGTAGTAGATCAGATTCTCGCTTTGAAATAAAGACACCGCTGCCACCCCCAGCTTAAAACTGCCGGTATTGATAAAGCGAATAGGACAATGATTAAAACGACGATGGTCCCGGGGCTGGTGATTAAATAACCCAGCTGCGGGTAAAAAGCAAAGATGCTGAAACCTTTAACCTGACCGTAAACTGCCACTGCCAGAGCCAGGATACTCCCTCCCAGGCAGAAGCTGTCCCGCGGCCGCCAGTTGTCCCGCCGGTAACAGGTACGCCGACCGCTGCCGAAGGCCCGTGCCTGCATGGCTTCGGCTATTTCCAGGGAGTCTTCCAGGGAAGATAGGAGGAGGATATTAATCAAGCCGGCGTATTTAGACAGCCGTTTTTTTAAGGTCCCGGCATTAAAATCGACGCCCCGCATCACCTGGACCTCGCGGATATTCTCTAGTTGTCGGATCATGGCCGGAAACATCCTGGTAGCCAGGGAGAGTACCAGGGCCGAGCGGGAGGCCGTCCGCGCCAGTAGACTTAACACCTTGTCCGGGTGGATAATGAGATTATAAAGGCAAAAAACGCTGACGATGGTTAAAAGACGCACGCTCATGGCCGCGCCGTAACAGATGGCTTCCAAAGAGACAGTCAGGGGGCCGAAAATCGGCAGGCGCGGCCCCCACCAGATAACGGTCTCCCCGGCACGTACAACAAGAGCGTTAATAATGATCACCAGCCCCATCATGCCTAAGCTGATGCGGAAATAGACTTCCCATGTCGCCAGGCCCTGGGCGGCGCCGATAGTCAGGACGACGACCATGAACACCCCGAGTAGGTAGAGGGGGTTGGTGAATATTAGCGTCAGCACCAGGAGGATGCCCACGTAAGCCAGGGCTGCCGCGGGGTGCAGGCTTTGTAAAAAGCTATTTTTCTCCTGGTAAAAGAATTGCTCGAACATTCTCAGCGCCTCCCTCCATTATCGCCTTTTTACCGGCGGCGGTACGATAACCGCTCCGTCCGGTTGATAAATTAAGGTGCGGATCCCTTTAAATCCCCCCAGGTAGGACCGGCATTATCAATGCTTTCGCTGTACCACCAAATAATCTTATCACCGGCGTTGATTTTTTTCTCGCCGGCCGCCACCATGGGGGTTTCATTGTTGACCTTGTACATCCAGCCGCACATGCCTTTATTGGCCTGGTCGGCTATACTCAGGACCAGATTGCCGTACACGGGGCTCATGCTGTATTTCAGGCCGGTGGCATCGAGGGCGCCCAGGGCGGTCAGGCCCCATTTATTGTTTTTATTAACGGTAACCGCAGCGGGGCCGAAAAGGATCTGTCCCTTTAAGCCGACGACAGCTATACCCACCCGGCAGCCTTCAGGGGGCGGTGGTACCGGGACATTATTTTTCCCCCCGGCCTGGCTGACGTTACGTGGCTGATCCGGCGGAGCAACGCCGGCAGCAACCCGGCCGTCGCCTTGAGAGGGCGCAGGAGTAAGCCCCGGCGAGCCGGCAGGAGCGGCGGTTTTGCCCCCGGCGGTTGTCCCGTTATCGCCAAGGGTCTTTTCGTTGGCCGCCGGCGAGGTGTTTCCCTGGGCCTGGCCGCCGGTATTTCCTGGGACGTTGTTGCCGCCCGCCGGGCTTCCCGCCGGCGCAGCAACTTGGCTTTGGGTAAGGGCCGTCTCGGCGGCGCCGGGGTTGGTGGCGGTAGTTTTTGGCCGCCAAACTGCCGGTCCGATTAAAGCCGCCATAATTACCACGGCCGCCGCCAGGTAAATTATTTTTTTCGGCACTAAAAACCCCTCGCTGTATCTGTAAAGTCAGATTTTACTCTTAGATCGACTCTCCAAGTGAAACATAGAACGACACTATGCATGGTAAAAATTACCACTTACGAAGAATTAAACCTACTACCAGCATAGCAACGATAATACCGGCGTACAGCGTTAACGGGGGCTGCATTCTTTCATTTTCTTTTAACTGCAGCAAAAAAATATCGCTTCGGGAACTCTTTTCCACCCCTTTTCTCCCGGCCAACACATATCCGCCACCATTTGCCAGCACAATGCTGTAGCCACAGTTGAAACCGAAGCCGGGGATGGTTTTCTCCCAAAGAGGATCACCGTTTTTGTTAGTCTTTACCAAATAAATGTCATAGCCGCCCCCGTTGGATTCCTTCTTGCCCGCCAAGACATAACCACCATCTCTGGCCCGGCAGACGGCATGGAACGCACCGGCGCTTTCAGCGCCGTAAGTTTTTTCCCAGAGATCATTGCCCTCGTGGTCGACCTTAATCAGGCAGGCCGCCAAAATGTTGCCCTGCCGGCCGGCTACCTCCTTCTCCCCGGCAATCATATAGCCGCCGTCACGGGATGTAGTCAGAGACCAGGCGTAATTCGACCCTTTGCCCCCATATGTCTTCTGCCAAAGCAACTGCCCGCTACCGTCCGTCCGCAGAAGGTATATGTCGGGATTGCCGTTACCAAAGGATTCCGTATTGCCCGCGATGAGGTAACCGCCGTCATCCACCTCCAGCACGGCATAGCCGCAGTCGGAACCCTTACCGCCGTATGTTTTTTCCCAGAGCTTTTGGCCGCTAGAGTCCAATTTGATCAGGTAAACGTCATATATACCCGCACCAAAGGACTCCGTACCCCCGGCTAGGATGAAGCTGCCGTCTTTTGTTTGTTGTACGGACCAGGCGTAGTCGCAATACTGCCCGCCGAAGTTCCGTTCCCACAAGAGCTCACCCCTTTCATCAGTGCGTACCACATAAACATCATGGTCATACCCCTTGGGGGATTTCGTATCGCCAACTACGATAAAACCGCCCTCGCGAACTTCCTGGACACAGTAGCCGCAACTGTAGCCATTGCCTTTGAATGTTTTCTGCCACAGCTCGTTCCCTTTACGGTCCAGGCGGGCAAGAAAGACCTCTGCACCTTCTTCCCCGGTCTCGATCCAGCCGGTAAGAACATACCCTCCGTCCCTGGTCCCGGTCACCCAGCGGGCCTCTCCTTTACCGGGGGTGAAAAACCATCCTTCCACCGGAACCCGGCTGGCAGCTGCCACTGTCTGCCCGGATAAAATCAGTCCTGCGGCGACCAAAGAAAAAAGCAATGGCAGCAGCAAAACTGCACCTACTTTTTTTGCCGCCAACACAATTTCCCAATCCTCTCTGCAACACAGATATTTGGAGGGCAAATAATTCCTGACTTGATATAAAGCGTGTTTTATACCATCCCCGGCTTGCCGGTACCGTTGTCGGCACTTCGCCCGATGCTTACTGCCGTAAAATCATTCGCTTAAACAAAAGACTAAGGCTTTGTAATACAGGTTCTAGTGCCCACCCGCAGCCCTTCAAAGATATTGCACATCCATTTTGCGGCGAAAATATTGTAAGATTTTTACGGTCTGGCGTCCCAGGGCGGCGCAGAAAAACAGGTTGCCGATGGCCCGCAGGGAATCGAAGCTAAAACCCGCCGCCCAGGTGAAAAAATAGCTTTGCAACGTCAAGGGACGGATGAACACGGTCCACTGCCACACATCCATGATGGCCCCGTACAGGTAGCCCCACAGCAAACAAATGGCCGTTAGCGTCCTGCTGCCAGTCCGGGGGAAAAGAGTCTTGACCGCCCCTCCGGAAACGCCCACCAACCCCCAGCAAAGCATCTGCCAGGGCGTCCAGGAACCCTGTCCCATAAAAAAGTTGGAAATCAACGGCGTCATGGCCCCGACAAAAAAGCCCAACCTGGCGCCATAGACAAAGCCCGTTATTTCCACCAAAAACATGGTGGGCTGCAGAAATAAAAGCCCCACTCCCGTTACCGCCCGGCCGGCCGCACACATGGCGGCCAGCACGGCAATAAGCGATACCTGCCGGGAGTCCAGGCCCCCTTTTTTCTCCAGTGCCGAGAAAAGTAGGACAACGGCAAAAATGCCGCCCAGGGTGGCATAAAGGCCCCAGTTCATCCCCATCCAGCCTTCGCTCCCCCAATCCTAAAGTTTCAACGCCGGTATTTTTCGCCTTTTTATGTTCCGCCACTCTTTGGGCAAACTCGGCGGCAAACTCCCCATCATGGGTGACCATGACCACCGTTTTGCCCCGGAAGGCCTCTTCTTTTACCAAAGTTATCAGTTCTACACTTAAAGCATGTCTTTTCTCCTTCCTGGACTTCCAGGCAGATCAGGGCGGGTTTTTCCGTTTCGGGATAATAGTAGGTCAAATTTTCGACTTGAAAAAGTAGCAGTGGCTCCACCCCTTGCTCAAGATAAGCGGTACGGACAGGTAAAACAACACGATTAAAAGGATCACCAAGGTCGCGCCGTCTTTAATCAGGAAGTCCGCCTCCGGGTAAAAGCTATACCGTCCGTAGCCATAACGCCAGCCCCATCCGGCCGCCAGTAGGGCCAGCAGGCTGCCGCCGAGACAGAAGAGATCCCGGGGCCTGAGCATATTCCGCCTATAAACGGAACGCTTGCCGCTACCGAAGGCCCTGGCCTGGAGGGACTCGGCAATCTCCATGGCCCCCTCCAGGGAGGACAAAAGCAAGACATTATATAAACCGGAGTATTTTCTCGCCCGCTGCCACAGGTTCCCGGTGTCGAAGTCGACGCCCCGCAACTGCTGCACCTCCCTGATCCTCTGCAGGTCCCTAACCATGACGGGAAACAGGCGCGTGGCCAGGGCAATTACCAGCACTGACCTGACCCCTGCCCCAGAAAAAAGATTAAAAACATTGTCCGGGTTAATCATCAGGTTATACAAGCAAAAAATGCTGATGACGATCAGCAGCCTCAAGCCGGAAACGGCGCCAAAATACACCGCTTCCATGGATATGTCCAGCTTTCCCCAAAAGGGAACCTCCGGGCCATGCCAGATGATGGTTTTGCCGGTCCGGATCACCAGGGGGTTGACCAGCATCACTACCAGCATTAAAATGACTCCTGCTTTCAGAAACCCCTCCCAGGCGTCCAGGCCGTCAGCATCTCTGATCAGGAGAGCCAGAAGGAGCAGGAGGGCCAGCAAATAAAGGGGGTGGTCATAGCTCAGGCTCAGGATGAGAAGCACCAGAAGATAAACTAGGGCTGTGGCCGGGTGGAAGCTCTGCAGGAAAAGACCTTTCTCCTGGTAAAAAAGCCTGTCAAACATCCCGCCACCCCTTTACTTCTCGCTTAACAGGTCTTCCCACCGGGGAGGAGGCTGGTCCATGCTCCGGCTGTACCACCAGATTACTTTATCCCCCGTTTTTACCGGGTGCTTGCTGGCCATATGCATGGGCACTTCACCATTGACGGAATACATCCAGCCGGCCATCTGGTAGTTGGCCTGCCCGCCAATGGCATCGACAAAATCGGGCCAGGTAGGTTTTGTGGCGTAGGGAAGGCCGGTGGCATCCAGGGCGCCCAGGGCGGTAATCCCCCACTTGTTGTCCGGTTTAATCGTAACCTGCCCGGGTTTAAAAAGAAACGCATCATTTTTCCCGACGACGGCCACCCAGACCCTACACCCTGCTTCCCTTTCCGGCGCGGCAGAAGAATTTGCTCCCGGTTGGAAAGGGGAGGCGCCTCCTTGGGGCTTAGCAAGGGATTGCTCCTTTGAAGCCCCGCCAGGCGCCTGGTTGTCCTGTTTCACCGCGGGAGAGGAACTTGGTGCCGATTCTCCGGCAGGCTGGCTTAGATTTACGTTGGGAGAAGATTGACCGCCGCCGGCGGCAGGCTGACCCTGGGAGGTAACAGCACTCTGCTGTTCCGCTGCACTGGGGCTAGCTGTCTGGCCAACGGTCATATGGCTGGCCGGCCGGGCCTGCTGGGAGCTGAAAACTTTGTGCATATAAAGGGCCGGTCCAATTACCCCCACCATAACGGCCAGCAGGGCAACAACATAAATAAGCTTCTTGCTAATCGATGATCACCTCCTCTTGTTCGCAAACGTTTTCCGGTGGCGCCGGCGGGAGCGGGACGGACCCGCTCCCGCCTCTACTTTTTTTTACATTACTTTTTTTCAGCAGCCAGCTGCAGCTTCTGCCACACCCGGCAGAGCACTACAGTAGCTTCTGCCCGGGTGGCGTCACCTGCAGGGACGAACTGGCCCGTCGCCCGGCCTACCATTATTCTCTCCTGCGCCACCAGGGCCACCGCATTGCGCGCCCAGGAAGAAATAGAGGCGGCATCTTGAAAGCCGGCCAGCAGCCCGGATGCCTCGGTAGCACCGATGGTCATATTGAGCCCCTTTTGCGCCATTAACCGCACCATCATGGCCGCCATTTGCTCCCGGGTGATGGGCTCGTCCGGGGCAAAACTATGTTCGCCGACACCCCGCACCAACCCTGCTTTAGCCGCCGCACCCACGACGCCGCAGTACCAGGCGTTTTGCGGCACGTCATGGAAAGGTTTCGCCCCGTCCGGGTCGGCCGCCAGGCCGGCCATCCGGGCCACGATGGCGGCAAATTCGGCCCGCGTAACGGTGGCTTCCGGTGCAAACTTGTTATCCCCCACACCGGCTACAAAACCTTGCGCGGCCATGAATTCAATCTCTTTCTGGGCCCAGTGCCCGGCAATATCGGCAAAAGTCTTCACCGCAGGGGCGGGGGTCTCCAGCAAGGCATATTTGCTGAAATGTTCGGCTTTGAAGGTAATAACACCTGCCCCCTGGTCATAGGTTCCGCCCACCTCAGCCCAGGTCTTGGCGCTTTCCTCATAGCGGTAGGCTTTCAACCGGCCGGCCGCCGCCGCTTCCTCGGCTCCAGCAGGAACCGGCAGCATCACCAGGCAGCCGGGAAGCTGCGTGATCTTCTGCGCCGCTCCGTCTTTCTTTACGGCCAGCACGTCCAGCTCGTAGACATCGCCCGCCAGTTTAAGCTTAGCGCCAACAGGTTTAAGCAGATCTTGGGCTTCGGCGCCGCTCAACTTCTGGGCTTTCACCTGAAGCTGCGCTGCCTCGGCAGCCTTCAACTCCGGCGCTTTCAAGCTGTCCACGGGAAGCACAAACTGTACGCCGGAAACGGCGACGGCCAGGGGTTTGTTGACAGCAATTATCTTAGCCACATGATCCACCGTCAGGGCCAGCACGGTTTGGTCGGCGCCTGCCTGCAGTACTACCCGGCCGGTTGAAGCTGCGCCAGCCATGGCTTCATTGAAAACGGAATCGCTCACTGCGGCAGGCAGGCCGGCTGTCTGGCCGCCCCCGCCGGAAGCCCACCTCACCAGTTCGTCCCATGTGGGGGGCTGCTGGTCCATGCTCTTGCTGTAGTACCAGATAATCTTATCGCCCTCATTAATATTGTACTTTTCCGGGCCAAAGGAGGGCATCTGCCCGTTCACGGCGTACATCCAGCCGGCCATGCCGCTGTTGGCCTGCCCGGCGATGTCATCGACCAGGACGCCCCAAGACCAGGTGGAAGTATGGTAGTAGACGCCCGCGGCTTCCAGGGCCCCCAGGGCGGTGAGGCCCCATTTGTTTCCTTGCGGCACCATTACGTAGGACGGGCCGTAGAGCAGTTCGTTGTTCATGCCCACGGCGGCCATCCCCACCGTCACCGCCGTAGCGGCAGCGCCGCCGCTGGGGGGAGCCGGCACGGTCAGCGTAGCCGCCGCCGTCAGGCCGTTATAGACGGCCTTAACCACCGTCTGGCCGGCACCTTTCGCCGTAACCTGCCCTTTGTAAACACTGTCGTCAACGCTGGCGATGCCGGTATCGGCTACGGACCAGGCGGCCCACTGGGTCACGTCAGACTGGCCGTAGGCGTCCTGCCAGACGGCGCGGAATTGTTGTTGAGTGCCTATGCTCAAAGTGGCTTGCACTGGGTCAAGATAAAAACCAGGCTTAATGTCCAGTAAATTGCAGGCGCTGAGCGCCCAGGTGGCGTCCATGGCGTTTTTTGAGGTGCCCAGTGAGCCGTCCTGGTTGACGACCGCGCCGCTCAGCAGGTAGTCAACGGGGCTCTTCCCCAAGGAAGACTGCCAGGTGGCCGGGTCCTGGCCGAGGGTCTTGGCCGTAAGGATCGCTTCGCAGGTGTCTACCAGCGGGTCGTCCCAACCGGCCTTAAAGCTGCCGTCGGCCTGCTGCTGCTTTTTCAGCCACTCGAGCCCATTATAAACGGCCGCCTGAACCGCAACATCGCCGCCGCTGGGATCCAGGTAGTGCAGCGCCCGCAGGGCCTCTGCCGTAGACATAAAGTCGGTGAAATAGTGTAGGCCATTAGCATCTGTCCAGCTACCGCCCCAGGCGCCGTACACATCTGCGGACACGGTGAGTTGATTGCTTAAAATATTATCCCTGGCGTAAGCGGCGTTGACAACGCTCAGCTTGCCCGCCCGGCCCAGCAGGTCAAAGGCCGGCAGGTCGCTGAAAAGGCTGTTGTCAAAACCGCTTTCCGTCTGCCTGTTTTTCAAAATCGCCGCCAGCTGATCGGCCAGATCGTTTCGCCCCAGCGCCTGGGCGGCCACCAGGTCCTGGGCCAGGGTTTTGGCCTTGACGTTAGCCTGGTTTTGCAAGTCGCTGTAAACAGTATCGGCTACGGTATTTTCTAGGTTTTTACTGTTATACACCCAGGTGCTGACATCTACCCCGGCCTGTCTTAATACATAAAAAGCGTAAGAGCCGACCCCGGAGTCCGAATTATTGATCCCCTTCTGGGCGTACTCATTGTACAAAAACTGCACGGCATTGTTGGCCGGTGAGCCGGATACCCCGCTGGCGCCGGCATTTACCGCCGGCGCCAGAAGGGTTACGGCCATGAGTAAAACCAGCAGCAGGCTTAACTTTTTAATTGCCCTTCGATGGTTATGCAACTTCCCGAACCCCCTTACGGTGTTCTCATTGGAGAGCCTCGCCAAATTTTACCATAGTAACTTGTCCCCCGCAGAAACAAACGCCTTCTTTTGTCTTCTAGGGCCTTTTAGCTGCCCCCTTACAGCACCTCAGCCAAACGCAGCAGCATGGCGGCTGCTTCCGCCCTGGTCACCTTCCTTTCCGCCCGGAAGGTCCGGTCGGGATAGCCGCCGGCAACCCCTTGGGCATAAGCCACCCCTACGGCCTCTTGCGCCCAGGCCGGTATCTGGCCCGCGTCAGTGAAATCCAGCTCCTTCGGCCTCACCTCCCCGCCCTTCTTTTTAATTATCCGGGCCATCACGGCGGCCAGTTCGGCCCGGCTTACCGGATCTTCCCCTTTAAAAACAAGGGCGCCATCCTCTTGCGGGTAGCCGGCAATGAGCCCCTCCCTCAAGGCTACAGCTACTGCTTCTCGGGCCCACTGGGGAATATCCCGGCTGTCTTTAAACTTCTGATCGAGGATAAACAGGTCTTGCCCGGAGGCCCCCGCCGGCTTTAGCAGGCGCACCATCAGGGAGGCTATTTCATAGCGGGTCACCTGTCCTTCGGGTTTAAAGGTACCGTCCGGGTAACCAGAAACAACTCCCATTTGCAGCAGCCGTTTGACGGCCCCTTCCGCCCAGTGGCCTTGGAGGTCCTTAAAAGTCGTTTTTCCAGCGGGCTGCGTCTGCCGGGTAGGCCCCTCCTGGGGGCCGGGCTGTAGTTGCGCCGGCTGGCCTGCCTTCCCTTCTAGGGCCAGGCACGCCCAGAGCACCCAGATGGCATCCATGGTGTTTCCCGAGGTGCCGAAGCTCCCATCGGCGTTCAATGACTTATCCCTCAGGTAATCAACGGCACTCTTCCCCGGGCCGCTTTTCCAGGCCGTCGGGTCCATACCTAGGGTTTTCAAGGTCACCATCACTTCTGCCGTGTCAATTACCGGGTCGTCCATGCCGGCCATAAAGCTGCCGTCAGGCTTTTGCTGCTTCTGCATCCAGGCCAGGCCGTTTTGAATGGCCTGCTGCACCTGTAGATCTTTTTTTTGCGGGTCCAAATAGTGCAGTGTTCGCACCGCCTCAGCGGTGGCCATGAAGTCGGCGTAGTATTGGTCGCCGTCCTGCGACCCCCAGCTGCCGTACCGGGCATTTTGTTCCTTGACATACTGTCTTTCTAGGATGTAATTCCTGGCCAGGCGGATGTTTATCTGCTCCAGCATCCCCGCCCTGCTTAAAAAATCAAAGGCAGGCATGTTGTTGTAGATGCTTAACGGCCCGATATCTTCAAAGCCTCTGTCGGTCTGCCTGTTTTTCAAGGCCTGCAGCAACCGGCCGGCCAGGTCCTTTTCCCCCAGCGCCTGCATGGCCGCCAGGTCCTGGGCCAACTGCTTGGCCCGTATTTCTCCCCCTTTATCCAGATCATTCCTGACTGCTTTTACCACTGCCTCCCGCAAAGTCACGCCCTGGTGCGTCCAGGCACCGGCGTCAACACCGGCCTGTCTCAGCACGTAAAAAGCGTACGACCCCACGCCCATTTCTGAGTTAAGCAACCCGTTTTTTAAATAATCATGCTGCAGGAATTGCACTGCTTTATCCATCAAGGGAGAAACAGCCGCTTCCCCCCACGCCGGTACCACCAGGAGCATCAACAGGCCGATAATTAAACATACCGCCGTTGCCAGGGCCGCCGGCCGCCCGCCGGGATGAAAGGCCTGGCGAGTAGACATATTAATTCCTCCCTTACCTTGAGAGATATAAAGTACGTTATCTTTATGCCCCTGACAACAACCGCGGTAACGGCGCAGCAAACATCGCCGCTGCCTTCAATTGTCGCCCTACGGCCACCTAAAACGAATAAACGGCCTCATGCTAACACCTCCCCGTAATACTCCGCGGGTGGGTTAGAATAGGCCGTCCAGGTACCGGTCCCGGCGCATCGGGGACTTCCAGTTATCTGCTCCTTTGGAAGCCCCTTGCCGGACCGGCTGGCAGCATTTGAGCCCGGCCCCTCGGGGCCAGGCGCCTACCCTGATAAAATTAAAACCCCTGCTCCAAATAAGACAGGGGGTGTGCCCGTTCCCCATCCTGCGTAGGGAGCATCAGCTCGATAGCAAGCACCCGGTATCCTGGCTCGGGTTCACCGCTCCCCCACACCTTCCCAGTCCGGCACCCAGCTCCTTTTACTGCACCACCCCGGGCATTTTCCCTACTAAAAGGAATTAACCCTTAGCGGCGGAGATCTCGCTGCCTACCGGACCAGTGGCCCGTTGTGGGGTCGCTCCCCCTTACAGTGGCGCGACCGCGCCGGCTTTACACCGGCTTCCCTTGATGCCTGCGCTATTTTATTTACGTTCGGTTTAGGTATTCTACATATCGTACCAGAATCCTGCCTGGCAGGATTTATTTTTTCGGCGGATGTGTATAATCATTCCTCTCCTGGTACAAACTCATCCTGCGTTCTTTTTCTATAGCTGTGGCATAGAATAAAAAGGGGGATAAACATGCCTGGCAAAAAAATACTCATGCTGGTTGGCGATTACGTAGAAGATTATGAAGCTAGCTTTCCTTTTCAGGCCTTAACTATGTTGAGGTATACCGTTCACAGCGTTTCTCCTGGTAAATGGGCGGGAGAAACTGTAAAAACCGCTATTCATGACTTTGAAAAAGAGCAGACTTATAGCGAGAAGCCCGGGCACAATTTCCTTCTTACTGCTACCTTTGATAAAGTAGATCCCCTAGACTATATCGGCCTAGTTATCCCCGGCGGCCGTTCACCAGAATATTTACGCCTCAATGAACGAGTGCTGAAAATTGTCCAGCATTTTTTTATAACTAATAAGCCCGTAGCCGTTACCTGCCACGGGCCGCAAATTTTAATAGCAGCCGGCGTACTTAGAGGCAAGCTGTGTACAGGTTATCCTGGAATTAAACCCGATCTTCTTCTCGCTGGAGCTATATGGGGCGAAGTTAATGAAACTTTAGCTAATGTGTACAGGGATGGCAATCTGGTTTCTGCCGCCTCCTGGCGGGGAAATCCAGAATGGATAAGACAATTTGCTGGACTGATCGCCGGTATCGATTCCTTGCTAGGGGCTTAACCATAGATTATATAATTATTATATAATAATTAATGATGGCTGCAAAAACAATCCTGCTGCCTACGGTAAAGCAGGCGTCTTTAAAGGGGGCTCCCTATTTAATCATTTCCAGGTAAGCGTCAATCCGGACCTTAAGCTGTTGCAGATCCCCCGTCGAGTAATCCGTCTCGATTTGCAAAAACGGTAGCCCTGCCTTTTGCTGGATCATATTTCTAATGTTATGGGATTCAATATTATAGGTATGGCAGGCTTGCCAGGTAAGATCGATTACCCCGTCGACCCGGTATTCTTGAATAAGCCGCGCCAGCAATTCCAAACGGCCTTTATTGGGAGTTAAGCAGGAACAAGGTGTCTGTAAGTATTTGGCCGCAATGGCCCGGAGGGGTTCTTCCTCCTCATCAATCAAGGGTTCCAGAGGTTTAAGGCCGCTGCAGGATTCCAGGCAGACTACTACGCCGCCTCCTTCCTCAACCAGCTTAATTACCTTCTCCGAACCCAGGCCCACCGGGCAACCGGTTAAAAGTAGTCGCGGTGTCCCGGGCGGTGCTGCGTAAAACCCTTCAGCCATTTGTTCCTTAACCGTTGCAATTACCTGATAGATGGCGGCCGTGCCGGTAGATAGATCGGGGGTAAACCCTTTAGCCCAGAGGACTTTTAAGAGATCTAAACCTGACAGCGGTGCCGGGTCATGGCAGTTTAATCGGTTAAACTCCAGCAGTGCCCGTCGTTCTTGATTAACCTGGCGGATTGCCTCCCTCAATTTTATCGCCGTAATGGTAACGCCAAACTCCCTTTCCAGGCGCTCCTTGGTCTTAACTACTTCGTGATACCAGTAAGCCAGCGCTCCTTCACCCAAAGGTGTCGGCGGTAAATTAAGGACATGCATAGGTTTATATTCCCGCAGTAGTTCGTACATCTTAATCTTGCCGTCGCAGGTAGTTTCAGCAATAAGCAGGTCGGCAAAATGGAAATAGGGACAGGTAGCGGTTATGGCAAAGCCAAAACTGGATTTAATTAAAGGACAAAGGTTGCGAGGTAAGATCTTTTCGGCTTCAGGAATGGGTTCCTGCCGGGTACCGCACAGGGAAACAGGGATGGCCCCGGCCGCAATGATGAGTTCTTTGGGGGTAAAAGCGCAATAAGTACCGACTACCTTTTTCCCCTCTTCTTTGGCTTTTTTGATCTCCAGGACATTCCTTTCGCGCAAGTCTTCAAAATACGCCAGTGCTTGGTTGGCCATCTGGATGCTCCTTTACCCTTATAAATCTATCAAATTGGCTACCTCGGCCACCGCCGCCGCAGCGTCGGGAGCGTAGGCATCGGCGCCAATACGCTGGGCAAACTCCGAGGTAACGGGGGCCCCACCCACTATGACTTTTACCGCCTCTTTTAGCCCACCGTCTTTTAAAACCTGCACAATCTTCTCCATAGATTTCATACTTGTGGTCGTTAAAGCCGATAAGCCCACTACCTGTGGCCGGTATTCCCGTACGGCGGCGGCGAATCCCTCCGGAGCTACGTCTTTGCCCAGGTCGATAACCTGGTAGTCATTAGCGGCCAGCATCAAGCCGACCAGGTTTTTACCAATATCATGAAAGTCGCCTTGCACCGTACCCAAAACGATCTTACCCCTGGCACCATACTGCTCCTGGACCAGTTCCGGCCTGATAACCTCCAGCCCGGCGTACATGGCTTGGCTAATCAATAAAAGCTCGGGGATAAATAGTTTCTGCTGCTGGTAAAATTCGCCGGCCAGGTTGATGGCCGGGATAAGTCCCCCCTGAAGGATGGTAAGTGCGTCCATCCCACCCTCCAAGCCTTCCTTAGCCAGGGTTATTACCTGTTCACTGTCGCCGCTAAGTAACGCCTGTCGTAAAGAACCCAGCAGGTCGGCCTGGGAAGGAAATAGATAGGGAAAACCCCTGACAGTCGTAATAAAGGCGCTGATATTTTCTGCCGTGACTTCAAAGGGCAAACTGCATCCCGTGCTCATAATAAAATTTTTGTAAGGTTGCATGTCCACCAAGAGATTGGTAGTAGCCTTTACTACCTGCCGGGGCGTCCCTGCCAGCATAACTCCTACGGGATCGATATTACCAATCAAAACCACATCATCCGGCACCTGCGCGACCAGGATAGCCAGATTAACCCGGGTGTCCAGGCTCAACCCCTGGGTACCCGTGGCAAGCATTTCTTTGAGCATATAGCTGGTATCGCCGCAGATGTGGAGCATATTCATGACCGGAAAAGCCGCCAATATCTCCTGGATATACCGGCCGGAAAATTGCCAGAACTGCGCCGGTGAGAGCAAAGAGCCCAGGGGTTCGGAAATCCAGAGGACATCCGCCCCGGCTGCCAGCAGGGCTTCCCCATAACCCTTTAATGCCTGCGTGCAAAAGGCCAGTAAAGAATGCAAAAATTGGGGCGCGGTAATTGCTTTCATGGCCACATCGGCCGGACCGCAAAGGGCGCCGGCTAGAGTAAAGGGGCCGGTCAAGGAACCTATTACCGGTTTGTCGGTCCGCTGCTTTATCAAGCGGATTGCTTCGATATTTATTGGCAGGCGGCCGTCACGGTGGGGACTGGGTAGCTTGAGTCGGTCCAGTGCCTCCGGTCCAGTTACCGGATGCTCTGCCAACACCGGGGCGCCATAATCCGGATAACGGGCCTGCAAACCCATAGCCTCGGCCTCGACCACCAGATCGGTAACCGGGCGGATAAAATCGGGCTGGAAACGTTCCGCCAGGCAGCAGGCCGTCTCTGCCTGGAGGGAGGCTGAAAAGTATACTTCTTTTAATGTAACGCCTTGCAGGGCTGCGCCGGGAAAACTGCCAATAAAAAATACCAGGCGCCGCCCGGCGCCATTCACCAGGTCAATGAGCCGCATCCCTTTATTCCCCTATCCTTTATTCAATCCAGGAGAAATATGTGCTTTCAATCAAGCGCAGCGCCTGGTCAAAGGCCGTGCCAATTAAACCGATAATTATTATCCCGGCCAAAACTATATCCGTGCGCATGAGCTCATGGGCATACCAGATAAGGTAGCCCAGGCCGGCGGTACTGCCGGGCAACATCTCGGCGGCCACCAGGCACATCCAACCTACTCCCAGTCCTATCCGGGTACCGGTAAGAATGCAGGGCAAGGCCTGGGGCAGAATCACCCTGGTCAGAAGGGTCTGTTCCCTGGCTCCCAGGGTCTGGGCTGCTTCGATAATTTGCGGCGGTACGCTTTGAACGCCATGAATGGTGTTCAGGAGAACGGGAAAGAAAACACCAATCATAATGATGAGGAGCATTGAAAGTTGTATGTTCCAAAGGAGAGCATTCTCGACCCGCCAGGGTAAAATTTCTGCCAGGCTGGTTATCCCTGTCCAGGCCAGTATTAACGGCACCCAGGCCAGGGGCGGCACCGGCCGGAATAATTCGACCAAAGAATCGCCCAGGTTTTTTACCACCTGATAACGGCCCATGAATATACCCGTAGGAACTGCTATGGCTATGGCCAGGATAAAGGCCACTATCACCCGTGCCAGACTAACATATATACACTCCAGGAGAGAGTTACCGGTTAAAACCCTGGTGGAAGGGTGCTCCAAAACCGCAAATACGCTTTCAACTCGCGGTAAAACACCAGGCTTTCCGATACGGATGGCGATAACTTCCCACAACATCACCAATAGGCCCGGCAGCAAAAACCTGGTCAGGAGTTTAAACAACCCAGCTTTCATGGTAACAACCCTTGCTGCTTTAATTCTCTAACCGCTTCATCATATATACTTTGATCAAACACCCTGGCTGCTATTGCGGCGGGCTTTAAGCCATGCAACCGTCCAGATAGCTGACCCATACTATCCATGATTTGCCCAAAGGTGCCCACGCTTTGCCGCCACTCTCCTGTGGGATCAGAAGTAAAATTGACGGACTTAAGAGCATCTATTTCCACTTTTTCACTTACACCCAGCCAGGCAGCCGCGTCTTTAGCTGCCCCATCACGATTCTGGTTTACATCCCGAGTGGCCAGGATTAAAAGCTCCTCCATTTTTTCCACCAGGTCGCGGTGTTGAGCAATTAAAGCCTCGGTTGCTTCTACCGCACAGCAGGCATGATTCTTCCATCGCCCTGCCGGCGGTAAAGTTTCCAGATTGGTTACCTTTGCAGCCATACCTTCTTGAATAGCCAGGGCGGGATAAGGTTCGGGACCGATAAACCCATCAACTAATTGATTATTAAGGGCTGAAGGCAGATTACCGTGGCCCTTCATATCGACAAAGGTAATGTCGACCTGCCGGTCTTGCGGATTATCACTAAAAGTTATTCCTTCCGCTTTTAAGGCCGACCTGAAGATGATACTGGCAATTGTCTGCGCTCCTGGATGACCAATTTTCAATTGCTGTTTCTTGCCTTTAACCATGGCTACGAATTCCGGCCAGCTTTTAACCGCCAAACCCTTCTTTACCACTAATAAATTACCACCAGTCTGCATGGGCGCAATTAATTTTGCGTCCAAACCTTTATCGAAGGAAAGGATTAAGGCCTGGACACCTGTAATCCCCATGTCCACACTGCCCTGGCTCATCAAACGCTGAACGTCCGGCCCTTGCTGGGTAGAAACCAGTTTTACCCGGGCTATTTTTCGGCCACCGGCATAAAAATCGTACCATTCCCTTTCTTGTATCGGCTGTAGATAAAGGTTGTATTGAGCGCGGAATTTTTGCCACCGCGTTAAGGCCATAAAAAGCGGTGTATGATGGTCGGACATTATATACCCCAACTTTAACGTTGGTACCTCTCCTGCTGCTCCCTTTCCCTGGCCACCAGAACACCCCACGCTTAACAGGCCAAGAATTAATACTACCACTGCCAAAAAAATTCCTTTGCTTTTCATATATGCCCTCCATTTGACGCAAATAATTAATTGCCTATAATATTAGACGTATATCTCTGAAATCCTGTTATATTTACTATGACAATTTGTTATATCTAATGTAAAATGCCTCTTCCCCTAGTCAAAAAGACAACTATGAAAATCCTTAAAACAAGCCCTGGATACAAAAAGGCCGCGAAGGCCTTTTTCCTGCCACATCCAGGATTGACCTTCGTGGCCATTTATTTTTCAAGATAATCATATGGTAAGGACAAAGGGAACAGCTCAGCAGGTTATCCAAACGATCGGCTTTGTTCAAGGGAGGACCCACCACTACTTGCTTTTAATAGCCTCCCCAATTGTACTTGCAAGCTGTCCCACATCGCCTCGACGGCGGTAGCTGCTACTCCGCGGGAACAGGTTGTGAGGGGTACGGCATTGACTAAAGCCCTAGCTACGTCGACATCAAAGGGGATCTTACCAGCCACGGCCAGGCACTGTTCGTAACAGTAAGCCTCGATCTCCCGGCTCTTCTCCGGGGCCAGGTCATACTTGTTAATGCAAACGGCTACCGGTACTTTAAAGTGATCGGCTAGTTTAATTACCCGTTCTAAATCGTGCCAGCCGGCTACCGTCGGTTCCGTCATCACCAGGGCCAGGGTTACTCCCGTCAGGGAAGATATGACCGGGCAGCCGATACCGGGAGGGCCGTCAGTGATGATCAGCCGGGCATTATGCTCCTCTGCCAGGCGCCGGGCTTCCTGGCGGACCTGCGTCACCAGTTTGCCGGAATTATCTTCCGCCAGGCCGAGCTGGGCATGAACCAGGGGGCCGTAAGGGGTTGCTGAAATATACCAGTACCCGGCCAGATTGGGTTTCATAGTAATGGCCCCGGCCGGGCAAATATGGGCGCAGACACCGCAACCTTCACAGGCTATGGGATCTACCTGGAAAACGGGGGTTGGCCACCGGGGGCCGGGAGCCGGAGACTGGATGGTTCCGGGTAAAGCCTGGGCTGGTGCTACGCGGGCAATAGCCTCGTAGCGGCATACTTCCATACACCGTCCGCACCTGGTACAGAGGTCGGTATTGAGCACTGCTTTTGAGGAACCGTAAAATTCATTAACGCTCTCCACCTCCGGCCGGAGGAGCAGGTGCAAGTCGGCAGCGTCCACATCGCAGTCGGCCAGGACTTTATCCTCCGCCAGGGCCGCCAAAGCGGCTACCAGGGAAGTTTTCCCGGTCCCACCCTTACCGCTAATTACCAGCAACTCTTGCATGCTGTGACACCAACCTCTCTATCTCCTGCCAGAGGCCGACAAAGGCCGCTACCCAATCAGGGTATTCTTCGACCAGGCATTTTCCCCGGGCATAGGTGGCAGCATAGCGTTTATCAAAGGGTATTTTTAGGAGGACCGGGATTCTCTCCTGGCGGCAATAACGCTCCACCCGCTGGTCGCCCAGGCTGGAACGATTGATAACTACCGCAAAGGGAACCTCCAGTTCCCGCACCATGCCGACGGCCAGCTTCAGGTCGTTGAGCCCGAAGGGGGTGGGCTCGGTAACCAGCAGGCAGAAGTCGCTATCCTTTACGGCGGCGACCACCGGGCAGGAAGTACCCGGCGGTGCGTCGATAAGGGTCAATCCTTCCCCGACGGCTCTTTTTTTCACCGCTTTAATCACCGGCGGCGCCAGGGGATGGCCCACGTCGATCATCCCATGGGCAAAAGCAATCCTGCCGGCCTGGCCCCTGGCCACCACTCCGATACGGTGGGGTTTTTCCGTAATGGCTCCCTGGGGGCATACCAACGCACAGCCGCCGCAACCGTGACACATCTCCGGGAAGGTAATTACCTTCCCGCCGGCGACGGCCAGGGCGTGAAAAGCGCAGGCCTCGCTGCATTTGCCGCAGCCATCGCACTTATTACTATCAACTTCCGGTACCGGCAGGGTTACCTCCTCCTCTTCCTGAAATTCCGGATGCAGGAAGAGATGGGCATTGGGTTCTTCGACATCGCAATCCAGGACCTGGACCGGCATTTTACGGGCCAGGGCCAGAGCCAGGTTGGTCACGATGGTCGTTTTCCCCGTGCCTCCCTTGCCGCTGGCCACTGTAATAATCATGGGCTTCACCACACCCTACTCAAGGCTAATGGCACCGTTGGGGCATTCGTCGACGCAGGCGCCGCATTCCAGACACTCGTCAGGATCAATTGTGGCTATATTATCGATTGTAATGGCTTCTACAGGACATACTTCAGCGCAGCTACCGCATCCAGTGCATTTATCCTCGTCAACCCTGGCTGCCATATGCTATCCCCCTCCCTATTTTTCCTGTTCACCGGTGACAGGCGCTACCATAGATGGTAGCCGGCTTCACGGAGACACCCTGGTATCTCAGCGCGCATTTATTTTAGCGTAGCAGGGTGTCGCCATAAACGGCACCCCCTGTTTTACTCAGTGATCGCAGCCCTCGTGACCCTCAAGGTCATGATTACAGGTACCGCCGGTACTCTTGAGATTTCCATCAAGGTAGGCCTTCACAACGTCATCTACATGGCCAGCGGCACCGCTGATGACCTCTATGCCTTGCTCGCAAAATAAATCTACGGCCCGGCTGCCGATGCCGCCGACAATAACGCAAGTAACGCTCAAATTGGCCAGGTAGCCGGGTAAAAAGCCAGGCTGGTGGCCGGGATTGGCAATGACTTCTTTGCTGCTTACCTTCCCATCTTCGACGTTAAAAAGACTGTATTGGGAGCAGTGACCAAAGTGCTCGGCTACCATGCTTCCTTCAGTTGCAACGGCGATCTTCATTATCTTCTACCTCCTCGACCCATACCAAAATGGGAACCTACGTTAGCCTGAGATAAAGGTGTGGCCCCGCCGGCCTGCCATTGCTGTAACGCCGCCTGGACCGTCGATGCCGGGGTTGAGTAAACCTTAATCCCGGCGCCCTGTAAAACCCGCAGGGCATTAGGGCCGACGTTACCGGTCAGGACTACTTCCACCCCGCGGTTGACCAGCTCCTGGGCCGTAGCCACACCCGCGCCGCCCCCGGCGGCCAGGTAATCATTGGCTACCGCTGTGAAGGTTCCTTTTTCCGTGTCCGCGATGACAAAATACTGGCAGCGGCCAAAGCGGGGATCGGTGGCTGCCGCCACGTCGTTACCCTGGGCCGTAATGGCTACCTTCATTCCTTCGCCCTCCTTTAGTTTTTAATGACCAGTTGTTCAATAACATTATATACCTATTATGGCCATACGTCAATAAAATATTAGGGTGGATAACATAAAAAATAACCCTGGAGGTTTGCTCCAGGGTCACTGCCTGTTCAGGCCCCTAATCTTTGGCGTCTCTTTTTTGCTCGGAACCGGTTCGCAGGGTGCCGGCGCATGGTGTGCTGGTTGAGGTTACCGCCCCTTCTTGGCCCGGCAGCGGTCGCAAAAGCCGTAAACTTCAAAGCGGTGCTCCGTAGGGAGAAAACCTTTGCCGGCCAGTTCTGCAGCCATGGCCTCCAGGGGGCAAAATTTGACGGGGATGGAAGCCCCGCAGCCCTTGCAGATAACATGGTGGTGGTGGCCTTCCTCCCGCCGCAGCTCATATAAATCGCCACCGCTCTCCCGGCTGATGCGGCATAAAAGGCCCCGGGCCAGCAGAGTATCCAGGTTACGGTAGACGGTGGAAAAATTGGTTCCCGGCAGGATCTTAATAACCTCTTGAAATAACTCCTGGACGTTCATAACCGCGTGGGCACCGGCCAGCACCGCCAGGATGGCCTTGCGCTGGGGGGTAACCTTGAGGTCCTTTTCTTTAAGGATTGCTTCTATATTTACCTGATCCACCTGCTAATTGCTCCTTTCGCGAGGATGACTGCCACCAGGATGGCGGCGGCGATGAGGACAATGGTTCCCCCGGGGGCCAAGTCAAAAACGAAGGCGGCATAAAGGCCGCTGATGACGGCGCTTAAGGCCACGCCAATGGCTATAACAAAGGTAGCTTTGAAGCTCCGGGCGAGTTGCAGGCTAACTGCCGGCGGGATCACCATCAGGGCTGCCACCAGGAGCGTCCCTACCACCCGTACCGCCAGGGCCACGGTCAGGGCCGTGAGCAAGGTAAAATAGATATTGACAGCCCGAACCGGTATACCGGTAAGATAAGCCGCCTCCTCGTCGAAGGTAATGGCGAAGAGTTCCCGGTGCAGCAGGGCTATGGATACGATAATTACCAAACCGGCGCCGGCGATGACCCGGACATCAGCCGGGGATACGGCCACCAGGCTGCCGAATAAATAGGAAAACAAATCGGCGTTAAAAGCCTTCCCCAGGCTGATCAGCACTACGGCCAGGGCCATGCCGCCGGACATGACCACCGCCAGGGCGACCTCGGCATACCTCCGGAAGGCATTGCGAATAAACTCAATCGCCAAGGCGGCGCCGGCGGCGAACAACAAGGCGCCGTAGAAGGGATAAAAACCCAAGAGCATCCCGGCGGCCACCCCGGCCAGGGAGGCATGGGCCAGACTGTCTCCCACCAGGGACATGCGCTTTAAGACAATAAAAACGCCCATAACCGCGGCCAGGATAGCGGTAATGATACCGGCCAGGAAGGCCCGTTGCATGAAAGCGAAACTAAGGATAGACATGGCGCGCTCCTATCCGGTAACCCAGCACCTCGGCCAGGTGGTCCTGATCTACCTCGCTGAGATTGGTGTGGACATAAACGCCCCGGTCACGCACACAGCCAATCCTTTGCACCCGCCCCAGGGCAGTCTGAACGTCGTGGGTAATGATAATTATCGTCAGGCCTTCTTCCCGGTTGAGATGCTCCAGCAGCCGGTAGAATTCCTCCCGGGCGGAAGGGTCGATGCCGGTAGTCGGCTCGTCCAGGAAAAGGATTACCGGTCGGGACACCAGGGCCCGGGCCAGGAATACCTTCTGGCGCTGGCCGCCGGAAAGCTCACCCACCAGGCGACCAGCCAGGTCCGGGATCCCCACCAGCTCCATGGCCCCTTGGACGGCCCTTTGCCTGGCACTAGCTGTAAACATTCCCCGCCAACCGTGGTAATACCCCGACGCCACCACCTCGGCTACGGTGGCGGGAAAAGAGGTATTTATGTGACCTGCATTCTGAGATATATAGCCAATGCGGTGCCATTCCCGGAAGCGCCTGATGTCCTGGCCCAGCAGTTCCACTTTCCCCGCTCGGGGTTTTAAGAGTCCCACCATGATCTTCATCAGGGTAGTCTTGGCGGCGCCGTTGGCGCCGATGAGGGCCAGGAAATCTCCGGCCCTTACCGCCAGGTTGACGTTTTCCAGAACATCGTTGCCGTTATAGGCAAAGGAGACATTTTTCAGCCGTACCACCTCGGGGATGGCGGCCGGAAAATCTGTAGCAACTGGCACCACTAGTTCTCTTATGTTGACTACCATCCAGGCATTGCCTCCTTTCGCCCCTGAAAATAGCTTATACCCAAAATGGATGTTAGTATCCTCTGGTTGCTAAGGGTGAGATAGGTTCTCTTCGGGTGCTGGTTGCGCCTTATACTTGTACGAACTCGGCCCGTTTCGGGCGCGGCCCTAACTCGACCCTCCGGGTCTCAAACAGGCGGCCGCGCTCATCCGAAAGCACCCTCGTTCTTCTCAACTAAGTGCAAATGCGTCTTCAGGGAATCTGCCTCATCCCGCCCCCAATAGTTCGCTGGCGGCGGCGCGCTGCTAACAGGTGACCACCCTGCAGTTATGTTGGCACTTACTCCAAAGCCTTTTTCAGGTTGGCCAGGTTCTTTTCCATAATGGTGAAATAATCTTCCCCGGCCTTTACTTCCTCCGGTGTCAACCCACCAACGGGGTTTAAGACCAGGGTCCCCGCTCCCGTTTCCCGGGCCAGGGTCTCCGCCAGTTTCGGGCTAGCCAGGGTTTCGAAAAAGATATATTTCACGCCTTTGCTGCGGCACAGGGTAACGAGCCTGGCCATCTCTTGCGGCGCGGGTTCTTCCTGAGGGGAAAGGCCGCTGATGGCTATTTGCTCCAGGCCGTAGCGTTTAGCCAGGTAAGCAAAAGCCGCGTGGGAGGTGACGATCTCTTTCCGGGGTAGACCGGTCAGGGTTTGCCGATATTGTCTATCCAGGGTGTCCAACTTTTGTTCCAGCGCGTGCAGGTTTTGTTCATAGTACCCTTTATTGCCCCCGTCGGCCGCAGCCAGGGTATTACATATCCGCCGGGCCATCTCCTTGGCCAGGACTGGATCGAGCCAGATATGGGGGTCGTTATTGACCATCAGCCCCTGGCCTGCTGCCAGGGTGATGACCCCTTCCTTCTGAAGCTGGTCCTGTATCTTCTCGGCCCAGGGGTCCATAATCCCGCCCAGGAAGATCAACACCCGGCCCGTATAAAGGTTCGCCACCTGTTGGGGCGATGGTTCAAAATCATGGGGTTCAACCCCCACCGGCTGTATATTTATTACTTCGGCTTTATCGCCGGCGATTTTCTTCGTAAAATCGTAGAGGGGATAAAAGGAAGTGTAGACTTTGATCGCCCCCTGCTTAGCCTGCGGTGCCAGGGCCTGTCCTCCTACCGTTTTTTTGGTTGTACACCCGAAAGCCAGCCAGGCTATACTAAAAACCAACAGTACCAGCGCCACCAGGCGATAGCCCCGTCTCAACTTCATTACGCCTCCTCCTTATTGCAAATGGTTTGCATTTGCTTCTATTATATAATTTATGCCTTGGCAAGTCAAGCAATACCAGGGCGTTGCGGAGAGATTGCCTGAGACCTTTCCTAGTCAGGAATCCCTTAGGTGGACTAATATCTTCACCAGCGCACCATGAAAATGAGTAACCCCATCGGCCTGTCAAAGATAGTGATTGTATGAAAACCCCTTCCCTGTCTCAAACTAAGGCCGGAGGTAAGCTTATGCCAGACAAATACGACCGCCTCGATAAGGTCATCAAGGTTTACGGCCGCCGGCCCGGGCAGCTGATCCGCATTCTGCATCAGGCCCAGGGCCTCTTCGGCTATCTCTCCCCTGAGGCCCTGGCCTACCTGGCGGCCAAATTAAATATCCCCCTGGCCGAGATCGCCGGGGTCGTCTCCTTTTACTCCCTTTTTACCACTGAACCCGGGGGCAAGTATACCATCAGCGTCTGCCTGGGCACAGCCTGCTATGTCCGGGGCTCCCAGGAGATCTTTCAGGTTTTTAAAGAAGAGCTGGGCCTGGACGACGACGATACTACCTCGGACGGCCTCTTTACCCTGCGCTCGACCCGCTGCATGGGGGCTTGCGGCCTGGCGCCGGTGGTGGCCGTCAACGACGACATCCACGGCCAGGTCAAACCCGGGGATGTAGATAACATTTTGACCCAATACCGGGCAAAGGAGTCCGCCGATGATCGCGAGTATGAACGACCTGGAGCTTGTCCGGCAGCAGCACCTCCCCCTCATTGAGGCCCGCCTGGGTAAAGATACGCCCGCCGGGGAGCGGCAAATCCTGGTCTGCGCCGGTACCGGCTGTAGCTCCGGGGGCAGTCACGGCCTCCGCGAGGAGTTAAAAAAAGAAGTGGCGGCCCGCGGCTTGCAGGATAAAGTAAAAATCATCAAAACCGGCTGCTTCGGCTTCTGCAAGCTGGGCCCCATAGCTGTGGTCTACCCGGAAGGCACCCTTTACTGCCAGGTACAGAAAGAGGATGCCGCCGAGCTGGTGCAGGGTGTCGCCAGCGGCCAGGCGGTCAACCGCCTCCTTTACCGCGACCCGGCCAGCGGGGAAAGGCCCCGGCGTAAAGACGAGATCCACTTCTTCCGGGTCCAGCAGCGCCTGGCCCTGCATAACTGCGGCCTCATCAACCCGGAGGACATTAACGAGTACATCGCCCGGGAGGGCTACCGGGCCCTGGCTACCGCCCTGACGCGCCAACCCGGGGAGATCATCGCCGCTATCAAGGCTTCCGGCCTGCGGGGCCGCGGCGGCGCCGGTTTCCCGACTGGACGTAAGTGGGAGTTCACGGCCGCCGCCCCGAGCCGGCCCAGGTACGTCGTCTGCAACGCCGACGAGGGCGATCCCGGCGCCTTTATGGACCGCAGCATCCTGGAGGGTGATCCCCACAGCGTCCTGGAGGGCATGGCCATCGCCGGTTATGCCACCGGCGCCAGCCAGGGGTATATCTATGTCCGGGCCGAGTACCCCATTGCCGTCGATCGCCTGGAGCGGGCCATCCGCCAGGCGCGCCGGGCCGGCCTCCTGGGCCAGAATATCCTGGGCAGCGGTTTTGCCTTCAACGTCGACATCAGGCTGGGTGCCGGCGCCTTCGTCTGCGGCGAGGAGACGGCCCTGCTCCGCTCCATTGAGGGCCGCCGGGGTGAACCGCGGCCGCGGCCCCCCTACCCGGCCCAGTCCGGACTCTGGGGTCGGCCTACGGTGGTCAACAACGTAGAAACCCTGGCCAATGTGCCCCTGATAATCCGGCACGGGCCGGAGTGGTACGCCGCCTTCGGCACGGCGGGGAGCAAGGGCACCAAGGTTTTCTCCCTGGCCGGAAGCATCAATAATACTGGCCTTATCGAGGTACCCATGGGTACCACCTTGCGGGAGATAATTTTTAGCATCGGTGGTGGTATTCCTGGGGGGAAAAAATTTAAAGCCGTCCAAACAGGCGGCCCTTCCGGGGGCTGCCTGCCGGAAGGGATGCTGGATACCCCAGTCGATTACGAGGCTCTCGCAGAAGCGGGCTCCATCATGGGCTCCGGCGGGCTCATCGTCATGGACGAAAGCGACTGCATGGTAGACATCGCCCGTTTTTACTTGGAGTTCTCCCAGGACGAATCCTGCGGTCGCTGCACCCCCTGCCGGGTGGGCACCAAACGCCTGCTGGAGATCTTAAAACGCATCACCTCTGGTGCTGGTAGCCTGGATGACCTGAAGCTATTGGAAGACCTGTGCCACGACGTTAAGGAGGCCTCCCTCTGCGGCCTGGGCCAGACGGCGCCCAACCCCATCCTCTCGACCCTGCGTTACTTCCGGGACGAGTATGAAGCCCACGTGCGGGATAAATTCTGCCCGGCCGGGGTCTGCCCTGCTCTAACCCGGCAGCCGGCGGTGCTGCACTGAAGGAGGAAGCATCTACTTATGCCTATAGACAAACTAAACTTCGACCCCGTGTCGCCCGTCAGCCGGGAGGAAACAGTGCCCCGGCCTGCCGGCGGGAAAAAGGTCCGTTTCTGGATCGACGGCCGCGAAGTCGTGACCGAAGAAGGCATTTCCGTCCTGGAGGCCGCCCACCGGGTGGGGATCGAGATCCCCAGTCTCTGCTACCTGAAAAACATCAACGAGATCGGCGCCTGCCGGGTGTGCCTGGTAGAGATCGAAGGCTCCCGGAACCTCCAGGCGTCCTGCGTCTATCCTGTTGCCGCCGGTCTCAAGGTCCGTACCAGCACGCCCCGGGTCCTGCGGGCGCGGCGCACGGTGGTAGAACTCCTCCTTTCCGATCACCACCGGGAGTGCACCAACTGTATCCGTAACCTCAACTGCGAACTCCAACACCTGGCCGATACCCTGGGGATCCGTAACATCCGTTTTACCGGCGAGACCCCCAACTACCCTATTTTTAACCAGAACCCCTTTATCGTACGCGATTACAACAAGTGCATCAAGTGCCGGCGCTGCGAGGCCATCTGCAGCAACGTTCAGGAGGTCCACGTCTACGCCGCCCAAAACCGGGGATTTAACACCGTCATCGCCCCCTCTTTCATGAAAGACCTGGCTGGGGTGGCCTGCATCACCTGCGGCCAGTGCGTCATCGCCTGCCCTACGGCCTCCCTGACGGAAAAGGAGGGTCTTGACGAGGTCTGGCAGGCCCTGGCTGACCCTAACAAGTACGTTGTCGTCCAGACGGCCCCTTCCATCCAGGTGACCCTGGGTGAAGCCTTCGGCCTGCCGGTAGGTACCGTGGTCACCGGCAAGCTGGTGGCCGCTTTGCGCCGTCTGGGGTTTGATAAGGTCTTTGCCACCGACTTTACCGCCGACCTGACCATTATGGAGGAGGCCCACGAGCTCCTGGAGCGGCTGGCGGGTTACGGCGGCCCCCTGCCCCTCCTCTCCTCCTGCTGCCCGGGATGGATCAAGTTCTGCGAGCACTTCTACCCGGAGTTTCTGCCCAACCTCTCCACCTGCAAGTCGCCCCACGAGATGTTCGGGGCCATCACCAAGACTTATTTTGCGGCTAAAGAAGGCCTGGACCCGCGGCGAATAGTCGTCGTGGCCGTCATGCCCTGCACGGCGAAAAAATACGAGGCCAGCCGGCCGGAAATGGGGCCGGGTGAGTGGCAGGATGTGGACTATGTCCTCACCACCCGGGAGCTGACGCGGATGATCCGCCAGGCCGGTATCAACTTCCGCCAGCTGCCGGACGAGGAATACGATACGCCCTTAGGGATCGCCAGCGGTGCCGGCACCATTTTTGGCGCCACCGGCGGCGTCATCGAGGCTGCCGTGCGGACGGCCTACGCCCTGACCCACGGCCGGGAGATGGGGGTTATCGACTACGAGGAATTCCGGGGCTTGAGCGGGGTCAAGGAGGCCTGGGTGGAGTTAAAGGGCCGGAAGATCAAGGTGGCCATCGCCCACGGCACCGGCAATGCCCGCCAGGTCCTGAACAGGATGAAGGGGGGCGAACAATTCGACTATGTGGAAATAATGGCCTGCCCGGGCGGGTGCGTGGGGGGCGGCGGCCAGCCCATTTTCGGCAGCCGCGAGCACAAGGAGATCTCCCTGGACTACCGCCACAACCGTGCCGACGCCCTCTACCGCATCGATTACTCCCGGCGCATCCGTCTCTCCCACGAGAACCCGGCAGTGCAAAAGATCTACGCCGAATTTTTAGAAGGGCCTTTAAGCCCCACGGCGAAAAAGTTGCTCCATACCCATTACACGCCGCGGGGGCCTTTGCCGGGGTATGCGGCCAACCCGGTCGAAAAAATTATGAATGCGCAGGCACGGGAAAATTCTAGGTAAAAACCCTGCCTTTTCCGGCAGGTTTTTTTTGCTGCCGGCTTGCCCGGCAACCCGGCTGCCATGGCCTGTTAGGCAGATTAATTGAACTAGGGCATCAAGGCCACCTGTTAAACCAGGTATAACTTAACTAAAAATTAATTAAAACTCTATGGGCAAATTTAGTAAAAAAGGATATAATAGATGATGTGTTTGCAAATGGGAAAGGAGGACATCGTTTTTTGTTGCCCCAGAAAACCTCTCGCTCGCCGGAACCCCAGCGCAAAGCCGACATCACCATAAAATTATCGGAATTTGAAATCCCGCCTATGCAGGATATCTTGCTCGTCGGTAAAAGAGCCCCTATCGGTCCCGAAGCCGTCAGGCGAATGGTTGATGCGGTCTCGCCGGAACAATATGAGATAGTCCGCCTCAACCATGAAGTTTTTGAAGCCGTAGTAATAAAAAAGTCTCTCTTAAGACTCCTACCCAAAGAAAAGCTTTTACCGATTGTAATCGAAGAAGGAAAGCGCATTGCCGATGACAACGTGGTGATTAAGGCCCAGATCAATATTACCATCCAGATCAGCAGGACGGTGGATTTGTAGTGCCTATGGTAGAAGGCTTGATAAGCCAGAAACTTTATACCATCGACCCTCTGGCCAGTGTCGGCCGCGCGGCAACCATTATGGAACATTATGGTATCGGCAGTCTCCCGGTAGTAGAAGAGGGAAAACTGGTAGGTATCATCACTTCCAGGGATATCAGAAGATCGCATCCCAACCGCCTGGTTGCCGATGCTATGACCCAGCAAGTGATCACCATCCCGCCCACGGTTTCCCTCACAGAAGCGCAAAAATTAATGGCCAAGTATAAAATTGAGCGTCTGGTAGTTACCAGAGAAAATGATATTATGGGCATCGTTACTTGTGCCCAAATTATGTCGGAATTGGGCAAATATGCCGATAGCCTTACTGGCTTAAATAAAGCCGAAATATTTTACGAAAAGTCCCTGGAGTTGTTAAAAGAAGGCCAGGAAATTGCGGTGATCTTCCTGGATTTAGATAACTTCGGCTTTATTAATAAAGAGTATGGACATATTTACGGCGACGATGTCCTGCGTAAGACTGCTTTAATCTTAAATAGCTTAATCGACAGCAATAAGGATACTTTATGTCGCTATGCCGGGGATGAATTTGCCACTGTTACCACCAGGCCCCTGGAGGAAGCCGAAAAACTTGCCCGGCAAATGGTCCTGACCTTTACCAATAAAGACTGGCCTGGGAAAATAAAGGTCGCCATTTCTGCCGGCATAGCCGGGGGCCGCCGCTCACAACTACGCCTTTCCCATGAAGATAACAGCTATATCGTCAAGAACCTAATCAATATGGCCAGCCTGGCTTCAACCAGAGCCAAAAAACTAAAAAAACCAGTGGTAGTTGTCGATGCCGTTGCATTTAAAGAAACTGTGGGCACGTAGCATGGGCGCCACAGCGGTAATATCTACCGCCGGGAGAATTCATTACCACATACCGATTCCCCGAGCTACCAGGCGCCGCCGGCAGCCAACTCGTTTCATTTCTAATCTCAATCCGGTAGCATCCACCGGGTCGCCCCGGCGGGCATAAACCTGGATTCCCTCCGGCGTCGCCGTTTCCTCATAGTTTTCTTTATCCCCGGGTACGCTGGTAAAAACCACAGCTTCAACGGCAGGCCCACCGGCCGTACCGACGCTCTCCAGCCGGACAGTTACCGCCCCACCGTTTTTGAGGATAAACTCCCGGGCTTCTTCGGTAATGGTTACCTTCATTAAGCAATATACCTCCGTCTAAAAACTTTTGTCTAAAAAATAATGCCCCTATTTTGCCTTTGCAGATATACCGCTGGGGGTAGGGAGTCCCGTCTCCTTTCCCTAACATTATACCCTAATTCTAACCACCTGGAAAAGGGGCAATTTCCCTGGCCCCATTCAAGGGTTTGACCTGCGGGGGAAGGCCTGCCAGAAAACGGGGCCGCCGATGATTATCTGCAGGTAGTAGGTGAAAAAACGCCAGACGGCAATAAAGCCCCCCAGGAAATGAGAAGGTAGCAGAGGTTTGAAAACGAGGGCGGCCCCCATTTCCGCCAGGCCGCTGCCGCCGGGCAGGGGGATGGTCGAGATGACGAAGTAGATGACTATCTGCTGGGCAACCACCTGCAACCAGGAGGCGGGGATGCCGAGGCCCTCCAGGAGCAGGGGGCCGTTGAGAAAAACGCATCCCCAGGTAACCACCGTCCAGAGGGTGACGGGGATCAACCCGCGGGCCTTTGATCTGAGCATCAAGGCAAAGGTGCGGGAGAAAAGCAAAACCTCGTGGTAGACCCGCCGGGCCAGGGAGTAGCGGCGCCGGGAAAGCCTGCCGGGAACGAACTGGCAAACTTTTAAGGTTGCTAGATAAATAAAACGCGGGTAACGTAAAAGCCAGCCGACGCCCAGGACCAGAAGCAAAAGCCAGCCAACTCCCAGCAAGAGCAAGGAGCCTACCTCCCCCGAATTGTGACCAAAACCCAACCAGAGGGCCAGGGGTAAAACGGGCAAAAAGAAGCCCAGGGTCCAGGCTGCCTGGACGGCAGCCACCGTCAAGCTCTTATCTAGGGAGATACCGTAACGGGTAAGTAAATAGGTCTGCACCGGTGGCCCGCCGGCGCCAAAGGGGGTTACCCCCAGGGCAAAGGCCGTACTTAGGGCCACCGTTAAAGCCCGGTGAAAGGGCATCTTGTCCCCCAGCAAGTCCAGGATAACCTGGACCCTGACGGCCTCGGCCACCCACAGGCCGAAGGATAAGACAAAAGCCAGGCCCAGGTAAACCGGCTTAAACCGGCCCAGGATGGCCAGCATATCGCCAGGGGAAAACCCGCGCCCGGCCAGGGCCAGGCCGCAGATACTCAGGATGACTGCGGCCAATAAACCGGTACGGAGGGATTTGATTACCCCGGTTTGCATCATCGTTATTAACCTTTCATCTGATTTATAGTGATTTATAGTGATTTATAGATTTTAAAGTGGCCCCACCAAATTTCTACCTGGAGGGGCTCCGGCCCGGAGGCAACCCCAACCTGTGCCGCCGGACGACACCGGCAGACGGGGCTATCTTTATAATTATACCGGATTATACCTAAAAATCCCATCAAAATATCTGGCTCACCATAAAAAAGGGGACCTGCTGCGGTCCCCTGCGAAAATCTTACGTGAGTGCGAAGATGGGAAACAATGGTTAAGATCTTGCCGTTGCTACCCGTTTTTTAACAGCCTTAAATCCCTGGTTAAAGCTCAAAGTTTCCTGGGGCAGGGCCAGTTCCTTCTCCCCGTCGATAAACAGCCGGTGCCAGAGTTCCAAGACCATTAAGGCAAAGATCTGGCGCCCCCGGGCCGGGTGGGGCCTGGTGTCCTGCAGGAGCCGGTCAATATCCTCCTGGCGGAAATAATGACGCTCGCGAAACTGGGGTGAAGTTAACAGGTTAACAGCAAAGGAATGCAACTCGCCGTTAACCCAGACGGTAATAGGAGCTGTAAAACCCAGTTTCTGGCGCTGGAGGATGGCTGCCGGCAGGAGGGCCGCCGTTGCCTTCCTGAGGATATATTTTAAGCTATTACCCCTCACCTTAAAGTATGCCGGCAGGGCAGCGGCGAACTCCACCACCCGGTGGTCCAAAAAGGGCACCCGCAGTTCCAGGGAGCGGGCCATGGTCAGCTTATCGCTCTTGATCAAGGTATCATCGGCTAACCAGTATTTAATATCAAAATAAAGCATTTTCGCCAGGGTCTCAGTTTCCCCCTGCCCCTGAAAATAGTTAGCCAGCTGGTTTTCAAAGAAAGATCCCTGGACCTCCCGCCCCAGGGCCGGTCCATACAGGCCAGCCTTCTCCTCTTCGCTAAAGGTAAAGCCTACCCCCCGGTACCAGGCCTCTACCGGCAAGGCCGCCCGTCGCAGGAAGTTCTTCCCCGGCCAGCCGGCAGGCCAGCAGGCCGCCAGGGAAGCCAGCAGACGTTGCTTCATGGGCAGGGGTAGCCTGTGCAGCAGGGTTCGCTGCCACGGTTCCAGGTAGACTTCATAGCCGGCGAAAATCTCATCGGCCCCCTCGCCGGACAGGACGACCTTAACCCGGCCGGACGCCTCGCGGCTGATAAAATATAAGGGGATCATGGTGGGATCCCCCAGGGGTTCCTCTAGCTGCCAGACCATCCTGGCCAGGGCTTCAGGTACCTCCCCGGGGGCGACCTCAATCTCGTGGTGGTCGGTGGCGTAATACCGGGCCAGGCCCCGGGCAGCAGCCAGTTCCCAGAAACCCTGGTGAGGCTGATTGGCACGGGTGAAGCCCAGGGAAAAGGTCTGCAGCCTGCCCACCCCTTCCCTGGCGGCCAGGGCCAGGATGGTGCTGCTGTCCAGACCGCCGCTCAAGAACAGCCCTACCGGGGCTTCGCTCTGGAGATGGCTGCCTACTGTTTCCTGGAGTAAAGCCAGCAAAGTAGCCGCTGCCTCATCAGCAGTACCGGTAAAGCTTCCCGGCGCCGGCAGATCCCAGTAACCCTCATCCTTGACCCGGCCCTGGTGGTAAGTCAGGTAGTGCCCTGGACGAAGCTTGTAGATTTCCCGAAAAAAGGTCAAGGGTGCCGGGACAAAGCGCAGGGTCAGGTAGCTGTCGATGGCCGCCAGATTCGCCGCCGCGTTAACTCCCGGCAGGGTGAGAAGGGGTTTAATCTCCGAGGCAAAGGCTAGGTTGCCGGACACCATAGTGTAGTATAAGGGTTTAATCCCCAGGCGGTCCCGGGCCAGGAGTAAACAGCGCTGCCGGCGATCCCAGAGGGCCAGGGCAAACATGCCTTGCAGCTCACCCAAGCAATCCAGGCCTCTCTCTTCATAAAGGTGGAGGATAACCTCGGCGTCACTGCCGCTGCGAAAGATATGCCCCCGGGCCTGCAATCCCCGCCGCAGCTGCCGGTAATTATAAATCTCCCCGTTACAGATGAGCCAAAGGGTATCATCCTCGTTGCTCAAGGGCTGGTGTCCACCGTCTAAATCGATGATGCCCAGACGCCGGAAGCTCAAGCCGCAACCCGGTTCCCGGTGCAAGCCCTGGTCATCGGGGCCGCGATGGTACATGGCCCCGGCCATAGCCTCCAGCAGACCGGCCGTAGAGGTCTGCCGCGGATCAGCGTAAGCTATGCCACCTATGCCACACATATTTTCCCTTTCCTTTGCCCGATTTTCGCCAGCCAGTATAACACTTGCAGATTAAACCCGGTTTAAAGGTTCTTATTATCACTCCAGGGGCAACCGAACCTTAAAGGTTGTCCCCCGCCCCAAGGTGCTTTCCACTGTGATCCGGCCGCCGTGGGCCCGGGCGATCCAGTCGCAGATGGCCAGGCCCAGGCCGAAACCGCCCTCGGCCCGGGAGCGGGCTTTATCAACCCGGTAGAAACGCTCAAAGATATGGGGCAGGTGTTCCGCGGGGATGCCGACCCCGGTATCCTGGATCTGAAGCAAAGCCTCCCGGCCGGACCTTTCCAGGGTGATAATCACCTCACCAGCCGGCGTATATTTGATGGCGTTTTCCACCAGATTGGCCAGGAGCTGGGTCAGGCGCGTCTGGTCGCCCTGGATACTCAATTGATCCTTGATCCTCGTCTTTAACAACAACCCTTTATCTGCCGCCATCCCCTGGAATTCAGCCGTCACCCCAGCTACCAGATCGCCTAAATCCAGGGGCTCCCTTTCCAGTTGCTCCTGGCTGTCGTCGCTGCGGGCCAGGATGAGAAGTTTCGCTACCAGGTTGCCCATCCACTCCGTCTGGTCGCGAATGACCTCCAGGGCCTGGCGGTATTCCCCCGGCGAGTGCCGTCGTTGCAACACCGCCTCGGCCTGGCTGCGGATGACGGCCAAGGGGGTGCGGAGCTCGTGGGAGGCGTCGGCAGTAAACTGCCGCTGGCGCTGGAAGGCCCGATCCAGGCGATCCAGCATCTCATCCAGGGTAGCCACCAGACGCCCTACTTCATCATTGCCGTGGGGCAGGTCCAGGCGCCGCTGCAAATCGGTGGCGCTAATCCGGCGCGCCTTGGCGGCAATGTGGTCAATAGGGCTCAAGGCCCGTCGGGCCAGGAAGAAGCCGCCGCCGGCCGCTAACACCAGGGTTAACGGAATGGCGATAAGGATAAATAATAACAGGCGGTCCAGGGGATTTTCGGCCTCTTCCTCGGAACGCGCCACCAGAACCCGGTACGCTTGCTGTCCCTGTTCTCTGACTGGAACCAGCAAAACCCGCCATTCGGTCCCCGGGGTCTCCACCGTAACCGGCTGGTTACCCGCCAGGCCCGCCACCGGTATCCTGGCGGCCAAGTCCGCCGGCAGGTTGGTACTTACGATTTTGCCGTTGGCGTCGTAAAAGGCGAAATAGGTCCCCGGCAGGAGGGACAGGTTGGGGTCCAGGCGCGGCCGCCCGTTCTCGGTATCCATGCTGCTTAAGACCTGTTCCCCCTGGGATAACAGCACGGCGTCCAGCCCCTTTTTCAGGCTCAGGGACATGTTAATGTAGATGAAAGCGCTGAAGCCGCCCAGGATAACGGCCAGCAGCAGGACGTACCAGGCCGTGAGGCGCCAGCGCAGGGGTATATCGCCCAGGCGGGCCAATATTCTCTGCCGCAAATTTAAGTCTCCTAAAAATCGCTCCTGTGGAATCGAAGCATGTTTAATCCTGGTACCTGCATGACAGCGCCGCTAATGCTCCTGCGGCATCTAGTCTAAGGTTGGTTCCCGCAGGCTATAGCCGCTGCCGCGAAAAGTATATAGTAACTTGGGCTCAAAATTATCATCAATTTTACGCCGCAGGTAGCGGATGTAGACGTCGACTATGTTAGACATGCCGCTGAAGTCATAATCCCAGACGTGCTCGGCGATCTGGGTGCGGTTAAGGACCCGGTTGGGATTACGCATCAGGTATTCCAGCAGGGCGTACTCCTTGTTGGTCAGGTTAATTTCCTTCTCACCCCGGCGTACCTGGCGAGAGACAGTATCCATAGTTAGGTCTCCAACCTGCAGGACAGTGCTCTTATTCTCACTCTCCCGCCGTAACAAGGCGCGGACGCGGGCCAGGAGCTCGGCCAAAGCAAATGGCTTGGTCAGGTAATCATCGGCCCCGGCATCCAGCCCCTTGACCTTGTCGGCCACCGTATCCCGGGCCGTAAGCATGAGGACCGGGGCCTGGATGCGCTCATTGCGCAGACGCCGGATAACCTCCATGCCATCCAGCCGGGGCAACATGAGGTCCAGGATTATCAGGTCATAAAGAACCGTTTCCGCAAAGGCCACCCCTTCCTCGCCGTCGTAGGCTATATCAGCGGCGTAGCCTTCCTCCCGCAGGCAACGGGCCAGGGTGTTGGCCAGGGTAGTCTCATCTTCAACGATCAGGATGCGCAACCTCACCGCCTCCCCTTTTCTCCAGCTTTTTTAGCCACTTTACTATCTCAGCTATCTATAGTAACATCTTTTCATTAAAAAAAGATGAAAAAACCTGCCGGGGTCAACAGGTTTTGCTTAATTTTTTCCAGTCAGGTATAGTCGGGATGAAACCATTAGCAAAGATCGTGGGCTTTATCTTTATGATCTTGATTAAGACCATCTGCGGCCAGGATACGGCAAAAAACATCCACTATTTGCGGATCAAACTGGCTACCGGCGCAACGCTTTAACTCCCTGACAGCCTCAACCGGGGTCAGGGCGGGCCGGTAAACCCGGTTGGTAGTCATGGCGTCATAGCAATCGGCTACACTTAAGATACGTGCTTCTAGGGGAATAGCCTCTCCCTTCAGCCCTTGGGGGTAGCCCCGGCCGTCATAGCGTTCGTGGTGATAAAGGACTGCCCGGGCAATCCCTTCTTCGATTTTATCAACCTTTTTTACTATATTGTAGCTTAACTGCGGGTGGCGGCGGATAGCTTGCCATTCCTCCGGCGTCAACCGCCCTGGTTTATTCAAGCAGGCGTCATTAATGCCAATTTTCCCGATGTCATGGAGTAATCCGGCCAGGTACAGGCTCTCTTGATAATCCCGGGGTAAATCTAAAGCGGCGGCCAGCCGGCGGGCATAACCAGCTACCTGGCGCGAGTGCCGGCCGGTATACTGGTCACGCAGATGTAATGCCTCCAGCAGGGCGGCCGTAGTAATATACAGGTTTTGGCCCAGTTGTCGCCGCTGCCGGGCGAGACGCCTTAATAGTTCTACCAGCACGGGGTCCAGCAGGTAAAAGCCTAAAACTATAATCAAATCAACATAATCAGTAGCTTTGAGGAAGGAAAAGGTCACCGGGTTGATAAAGAGACGCAGGTAACCTGCCGCCAGGGCGGTTACCAGGCCATCAATGAAGGAATTCATTGCGGCTACGGTTATCGGAATAAGGTACAGAAAATCGATGATAATCTGGGCCGGCAGGTTCCGAACGTGATAGTTCAACATCGTAACGACCATTAATAAAAGGAAAGCTGTACCCCGTAAAAATATTCTCACTGTAGGGTTTGGCAAGACTAGATAGTTGATTGTTAATCTGGGAACAATCCTTGCGCCCATAAAACTACTATCTTTGCTCATGGCCAGACCCCCCTGGGTGCGATGTTAAAAGGTTTGACTTCAGCTGCTATGCTACATCTAGGTTAAAGATGCGTAAAGTAATAGTGTTTAAGAGCAGCCGGTGCTTATGAGGGTAGTCTCGACCAGGGGGCGACCGTAAAGGATATAAAGAGCGTAAAAGGGAATGATCCGCGCTTGGGAAATTAGCACGGGTAGAAGGCAAGATATGGCCTTGCAACCGCGGGTAAGCAGACAGGCCGGAGGGTGCTTGCAGCGTTGAGGGAGTAGTTCTTGCGCCGGATATGAAGCATAGGGAAGGAAAAACGAATACATCCAGGCATGGGGGATTTATTTTTTCTGGTAGGGATGGTAAAATATACCCCCCCCCCCCCCGGAAGTTACTGGGATTAGTGGGGCTTAATAGCATTATTTCGCCCTCTTTATTGGTATTTATTGCATATTTTTTATTCGACACGTTTTACCTAAATCCTCCATCCTACATCAATTTTTACAGCATCACTTTTAAGCGAAATTAATCGCTGTTTCCCTAAGTCACCTTAACCCAGTATTAAAGCCAGGGGACAGCCATATTGCTGTCCCCTGGCTAAAAGACCCTTTCCTTATCAGATCGCCACCTGTCAGCTTTACCGAACACTCGGACCGTGTTTTTCCCCTGTGCCTTGGCCATGTAGAGGGCGCTGTCGGCAGCATCAATCAACTCCCCGATTGTGGCGGCATCCAGAGGGTAGGTGGCCAGCCCGATACTCACCGTCAACACCCGGCCCGGACCGCAGCCCTCATTATCGATAGCGGCGTTCATGATATTCCGGCGTACCCTTTCGGTTACAGCAGTTGCTTCCAGGGTATTAGTTTCTGGCATGATCATGACAAATTCTTCGCCGCCGTAACGCGCTGCTATATCGACCTCCCGGATGCTGGATTGGATGATGGCTGCTATTCTTTGGAGGGTTTTGTCTCCCTGCCGGTGGCCGTGAGTGTCGTTATAAACCTTAAAGTCATCGATATCGAGCATGGCTAAGGTAAAGGTACGCTGGTAACGCCGGGCGCGGGCCAGCTCTTTTTCTAGCAACTCCATCATATGCTGGTAGTTATATAAACCCGTCTTGGCGTCAATGGTGGCTTGGCGTTTCATGGCTTCGTACAGCTGGGCGCGCTCAACGGCCAAGGCGGCATAACCGGCGATGATCTCCGCCAACCGGACCTCGTCGGCGCTAAATCCTCCTTCTTTTTGTAAAAAGACGGCGCCGCCAACCTCCTGGCCGATGACCAAGGGCAGGGTCAAGTCTCGCCCTGCTAGCCTGGCCGATTGTCTGGCTCCGGCTGCCAGATCTCCCGGCGGGGCACTATGCACCAGGGTTTCTTCCAGGGTATAACCTTGCCATTCGCCGCTGCCATTGACCAGGTACAATCCGCCGGTGCAGTGGAACAGCTCCCGCAGGTGCCGGGTAATAATTCTGGCTGTCAGCTCCAGGTCCAAACAGGCACCCAATTCCCTGGTCATATCCTGGATTACCGTAAGCTCTTGCACTTTCGTTTCCAGGTTGCTGTTGGCGGCAGTTAATTCTTGATTAAAGGTTTCCAGACGCGCAATGAGTTTATCTTTTACCTCCAGGTATTCCCGAAAACTGAGGGCGTAAGCCATCATTACTTCCAGAAGCAGGTCGAAGGACATGAGAATCAGGCCCGGTACCCGCAAGGGGGAGATATCCCTGAAGAGTCCTTCCAGGGCTTCCAAGTGAAATTGGACTAGATCTTCAGGACCAACGCCCCTCTCAACCAGCGCTTTGCTCAATTTTGAGGCTTCATAGAGGATGGCTTCGCTCTGCTGCCGGCTATATTGCCGTAAGAGCTCGAGGTAGGCTTCCTGCCATTTTATTTCCATTGCGGGCTCGCCCTCCATTACCTGGCAACTATAACGGCGACGTCATCATCCCGGCGGCCGTAACCTTCCCCTATTAGCCGGGCCAGTTCCTGCGGGGGAAGGGGGGAATTCACTAAAGCGGCCGGAGAGACCGCGCCTTCCTGAATACCGTCCGAGTGGATTAAAAAAAGATCCCCCTCCTGATATGGCCCCCGATGAATTAAAAGCCGGCGCGGGTAATTATAACCCAGGATACCAGGAGTAGTTAAAGGGGTTACTATCTTGCCGGCCAGGATCTGTAAAAGGATATTACCTACAACGGCTGCCTGCCAAAGGCCCCCTTTTTTATCAACCTGGCACAGGGCGGCAACGGCTCCCCTGGTCCCTATTAACCTTTGATGACAACGCCGGAATATATTTTCCAGGCCGACATCCAGGCCGGTTTCCAGGCAAGCAATAGCTTCAGCCGCAGCCCGGGCGGCTTCTGGTCCGTGGCCAATACCGTCAACTACGGCCAGATTAAGAATACCTGCTTCGTCCTTGACCAGGCAGGCATCACCGCAGGTGAATTCCCCTTCCCTGGCCCGGGTATAAATTCCTACTTCCAGTGCTTCCACTTCCCAATCCTGATAGTGGTACCCCGGCCGGCCCGGGATTCTATGTCAAAGGTATCCATTAGTCGCTTAGCTCCAGAGAGGCCCGCACCCAGGCCATTACTGGTCGAATAGCCGTCCCTTAAAGCCTGCTCGATATCGGCGATGCCTGGCCCTCGGTCGCTGACGGTAATCACGATGCCCTGGCGTTCTCCCTCGGCTACCGCTTCTATATCCACCTTGCCGGAACCGGCGTAAAGGATCACGTTGCGAGTCAGTTCCGAGACGGCCGTGGCTATCCGCACCTGGTCCACTGTGTTGAAGCCTATTTGCCGGGCCAGTTCCCGGGCTGCCTGCCGGGCCGTAATTATATCATATTCGCTGGTGATGGGGAGGGTTTGCCCAGATGTCATTTTGGCTCCCCCCTGGCCCTACCTTTTAACATATCCAGGCCCTTTTGCAAGTTCAAAGCCGTGGCCATACCCTGGAGATCCAGGCCCATCTCCGTTAAAGTAATGGCTACCGCCGGGTTGATGCCCGTCAGGACAAAGGGCAGGCCCAGCAACCCGGCCAGCCTGCCGATCTCCATGAGGACCCTGGTCACGAAACTGTCCACCACTTCCAGGGCACTGATATCAATCACCAGGCCCGCGCCGGCATCCCGGGTGATATTATATAATAAATCCTCCTTAAACTGGATAACACTCTGGTCGTGAAGGGTTTCTTCAATGGTCACCAGCCAGAAATTATCTACTTTAAGGATGGGTACCCGGTTATGCATCATCCCGTTCCACCCGCTCCAGCTTATAACCCAGCCAGCGAAAAGCCAGTACCAGCCCGGCCTGGAGGTTGTTTTTAGTGATAATATCCTGGAAGTCAATCCCCAGGCGGACAATTGTCTGGGCCAGTTCCGGCCTGATGCCGACTAAGATACAGCGGCTGCCTAAAAGCCTGGCGGCCTTGACGGTTTTGATCAAGTGATGGGCTACCTGGGTATCTACCACCGGCACGCCGCTGATGTCGATCAGGGCAACCTCGGCCTGGTATTGGACGATGCCTGCTAAGAGATTATCCATTATCTCTTTGGCCCGGCGGGTATCGATGGTGCCGATTAACGGCAGCAAAAGGATGTCCTGCATTAAAGGGATGACCGGAGTAGACAGCTCCATTAAAGCTTCGTTTTGCTTCTCGATAACCTCGCGCTGGGTCTGTAGGGCTGTTCGTAACAAGAAGGTCGTTCCTTTAAAGATATGTTCCCGCACAGTGCTTATATAAGGTACTGCTGCCTGGAGATCGGTACCCTGATCCTGTAAAGTCCCGATAAAGCTATCCAGAATTTTTTCCAATATTAGCTGGAGGTTTTCAATATGGTAACCCCGGGCAAAGAGTAGCTTAACTTTATCTGTGATTTCTTTCTCCAGCTCCGCCGTCGTAAAAGCGGGCTGCTCAATATCTGCCGCCAGGGCCAGGCAAAGGTCTCGGGTTAAAGCGGAAATCTCGTTCCATTGCAGGTCGACCCGTCCCTCTTTTTTTAAGAGTTCAATGGCAGCATTGATAATAGTTTCTGGTTCGATTTCACCGAACACACCCACGACTTTTTCCTCCTTAATTTGACATTAATAGACAAGGTAATTATAGAAGTCCCCCTTCTTGCCGTCAAGAAAATTTTACCTTGATTGCCCTAATTTAATGCGCTTTTAATCTTTATGCTGTATAATGCTGTATATTGAACCTTAACATTCCCCGGTTAAGGAGGCCTTCCTGATGGACGGGCACCTGTTTGCGGCCATCAACAACCTGGCCGGCCACTGGCGTGACCTGGATCTACTCATGCGCTTTATGGCCCTTTACGGCCCCTTCGTTTTGTTGTTACCCTATATCTACTTCTGGTTTGCCGGCCGGGGGGAAAAATCCGGCGAGGAGCGCTTGCTGGTCCTCAAGGCCGCAGCGACAGCCTCCCTGGCCCTGGTCATCAACCTGGTTATCGGTACTTGCTACTACCGGCCCCGCCCCTTTGTCCATAACCATGTCAAGCTTTTGATCCCCCACGCTCCGGATTCCTCCTTCCCCAGCGATCATGCCGCCCTGGCCTGGGCCCTGACGTGGAGCGCCCGGTCTAAAGGCCTGCATTACGGCCTGATGGTTTTGTCGCTGGTAATAATGATCGCCCGGGTTTACGTCGGGGTCCACTACCCTGCGGATGTTATCGGCGGCGCCGTGGTAGGCATAGTGGCCAGCATTATCGTTGCCTATCTTTGGCCCAGGATTGTTCCCGTAGCCAGGCGGCTGGCCTTGATCCTGCCCTGAAGCTGTAATCCCTGTGCAAAGCAATGGACCAGCTACAAGATTAAATCTTCCCTATTTTATTTCTTAGTGTTATAATAGGTTTCACAAGATGTTACCAAGGAGATGATCTCGCATGGTTGGCCCGTTGTACAGCAATTACTGGTCCCCTAATTATTGGCTGGCGAGTTATCTCTTAAATCCCTCAGCGCCTTCTTACCCTTACCAGCCGGGAGCACCACTCAACATAGCTCAGGAAGCCTTATGGGTTAATAACTGGAACCGGCAGCAGCCTTCTCTCTTGGCCAATAGCTTGGCCACTCTGAGCAACTATGGCCGCCAGCTTTGGGAGGCTTCCCAGCCCTTACAGCTTAGCACCAGCGCTAATGTATTCTTGCAGAGAACAACAACTTCATCTGCTCCCAGCGCCGTTACTGCCCAGGCCCAGCCGGGGGCAACTTTAGCTACTTATACTATGAGCATAAGCCAGATCGCCACCGCCCAGCAAAACATGGGCCTCGCCCTGACCAGCGCCGCGGCTACCGGGCTGGCGCCAGGTAGTTATAATTTCAACCTGCAAACAGGCGGCAAGACTTATTCCCTATCCTTTACCGTTAATTCTGGCGATACTAACCTAACTGTACTCACTAACATGGCCAAGGCCATCAATGCTGCCGGCGCGCCGGTTACCGCCAAGGTAGCTACCGATACTGTAGCCGGTACCAGCCGCGTGGTTTTAACTGCCCAGAATACCGGTACCAGTAATGCCTTCACCTTAACTGATGTGACCGGCAATGCTGTCGCTTATAGTGGGGCTAACACGGTTTCTGTTGCGGCAGCCAATGCTAGTTACACCCTCAATGGTGTCCCTTACACTTCCACAAGCAACACCATCTACCTGGATAACCGAAAACTGAGTTTAAATCTCTTAGGTACAGTAACTAACGCCACCATTACAGTCACTCCTGATACCCAAGCTATAAACAACGCCATCAACAATTTCGTGACGGCCTATAACAACCTGGTGACCTTTACGGCGCAAAATTCACAGTATATCAGTCCGCAGCTACTTTCTATTTTAAAGCAAAGCTATAGTTATCAAGCCGCGAACCTGGCCGCCATAGGCATTACCCAGAACCAGAACGGCACCCTGGCTATTAACCAAACTGCCCTTACCAGCGCCCTCCAGAATAACTTGGGATTGGTAGAGACTGCCTTCAGTGGGGTCAACGGCTTGGCCGTATCAGCTGGGTTTAACGCCCAACAGATCGCCACCAACCCCCTAACTACCTTTGCTAACCCCTTACCACAGCTAAATACCCCTTACCTATCCTCTTACAATTGGTGGGGGTTTTTAAACACCGCCAATCTTTGGTCCCTCCTGCTGCCTCCGGGATCATTCTTTAATCAGTTGGTTTAATTGCCAGGGAGCCGGGAAAGGCACCAGGCCCTCACTCAGTTTGGCAATGTTCCCAGCGGTATGACTTCAATCCTTTATTGTTTCATAAATTTCTTCAAGGTGGGAGGCAGCCCGCCGGAAAGCCGCCAGAACCGCCGGGTCAAAGTGCCCCGGCTGTACCCGCCCGTCGCCGGCAGTAATAATCCGGCAGGCTTCCTGATGGGAAAAGGCGGGCTTATAGCTGCGTTTATTCCTTAAAGCGTCATAAATGTCGGCCACAGCCACAATCCGGCCCGCCAGGGAAATAGCCTCGCCCCGCAAGCCGGCAGGGTAGCCGCTGCCGTCCCATTTCTCGTGGTGGTGCAGGGCCACCTCCCGGGCTATTCGTAACCTGGGGGCGTCTCCCAGGATCCTGGCGCCGTGAAGGGGGTGCTGCTGCATCAACAACCATTCGTCCGGGGTTAGCCGGCCCGGTTTGCGTAAAATATCCGGGTGGATGTGAATCTTCCCCACGTCGTGCATCTGGGCCGCCAGGGCGATCTCCCGGCAGAAATCCGGTGGGCAGCCGAGGCCCCCGGCCAGCTCTGCGGCAAAGGTGCCCACCCGGACGATATGATTGCCTGTATCGTCGTCATTGGCCTCGGCGGCCCGGGCCAGGGCTTGGATGGTATAGTGAAAGGCCCCTTCCGTGTCCCGGATTTGCCCGGCCACCAGTTGTAAGAAACGGCTATATGTCAATAGGTTCTGCAGGACATCCCGCTCATAGGCCGTGACCGCCGCCGGGTAATTAAAGGCGGCTAGCAGTAAGGGGCCATCATAAAAGCAGGCGAAATTGTGAATAGCGCCGGTATAGCCCGTCACTTGGGAGGCAAAAAAATTGATTTCTTCTTCGCATTGAGGGTCGCCCCGGTTGCCGCAGAGGCCCTCTCCCCTGGCGCGGAGGATGCTCTGGACGGCCCCGGCATCTGCCGGCAAGGGAATTTTAATTGTTTCCTGCTTTATTGTTCCCTCTTGACGATAATAAAGCCAGCCTTGACTACGGCCCTGGCCGGCTGCCATAACTACCAGTACTGCCGCCGGCGCCAGCTCCTTTAACAAAAGTAACTGCTGCAAAAGCTCCCGCAGGGTCGCTTCTAACTCAAAATACAGGGGATTGAATTCCTGCAGCAGGCCCGCCACATGGCGGGTTAAAGAATTGATGTGTTCGTGGGCGTAGCGCAGCTGGTCGTTTAACTTTTTTACTCGTAACAACGAGCGCACCCTGGTCGTCAGTTCCAGCTCGTTAACCGGCTTGGTTAAAAAGTCGTCCGCCCCGGCGGCAAGTCCCTCGACCCGGTCCTGAAGCTGATCCAGGGCCGTAACCAAAATCACGGGTATAAAGCGAGTCGCCTCGTCTGCCTTCAGCCTGCGGCAGACGGTCAAGCCGTCCAGGCGCGGCATCATGATGTCCAGGAGGATGAGGTCCGGGTTTTCTTGGGCCACTACCGCCAGGGCCTCCTCGCCATCAGCAGCCGTCAGCACCTGGTAGCCGCCGGGCGCCAGCATGGCTTCCATTAAGGCCAGGTTTAGCTCATCATCGTCGACCACCAAGATCTTAGGCATTTTTTCCACCTGAAGCCTCTCCCTCCAGAAACCTCGCTACGGTTTGCAATACTACATCAACATCAATAGGTTTGGTGAGGTAGGCGTCACCCCCGGCGGCCCGGAAAAGTTCTTTCTCCCTCTCATAAGCGTAAGAACTAATAGCGACAACCGGGATATGGCGGGTCAAAGAGTCACCCTTCAGGACCTGGGTGGCGCTGATTCCGTCCAGGCCGGGTAGCTGGATATCCATCAAAATCAACCGGGGTTGTTGTTCCCGGGCCAGGCGGACCCCTTCCTCGCCATCAACGGCTTTCAAAACCTCATAATTCCCCAGGGTCAGGATTTCTTCCAGCAAGACCCGGTTGGCTTCGTTATCCTCGACTATTAAAATTGGTCCCGCCATGAAGTTTTCACCCCCGGAATCTTTATTAATCATCATTGCTCCTTCGTTTCTAGCCGTAGCGGCAAGGTGAAGTAGAAGGTGCTACCCTGGCCGGAGCCGGCGCTTTCCACCCATACCCGGCCCCCGTGCAGTTCAACTAGGCGGCGGACCAGGGCCAGTCCCAGGCCCGTCCCTTCATACTGGCGGGTATAACCGCTGTCGCCCTGGATAAAGGCCTCAAAAATCCTCTCCTGGTCTGCCGGCGCGATGCCGATGCCCGTATCGGCAACGCTAACCTGTACTTGATCACCGGGTAGAAGCCGGGCACGGACGGTAATCTTACCGCCGTCGGGGGTAAATTTAACGGCATTGCTCAACAGGTTATAGACTATTTGCTTCACTTTACGTTCATCGGCGGTAAGTTCCGGGATATCCGGGTCCACCTGTAAAATAACTTCCAACCGGTGCCGCACTGCTTTTTCTTTTACCATGATCAAACTGTTTTCCAGTAGTTTTGGCAGGGAAAAGGTGGCTGGCTCCAATTCAAGCTTGCCGGCTTCTATCTTCGACAGGTCCAGGATGTCGTTGATCAGGCTTAAGAGATGCCGGCCGCTGGTCAAGATATACTCGACATACTTAACCTGTTTTTCAGTTAAGGCCCCATAGTATTGCTTCTGCAATACCTGGGCAAAGCCGATAATGGCGTTTAAGGGCGTGCGCAGTTCATGGCTCATATTGGCCAGGAACTCCGATTTCATCTTGGAAGCCATATATAACTCCCGGATGGCTTTTTGCAGCCTTCCTTCCCTGTCCAGGAGCTGGGCATTCTGTACCTCTACTTGCCGCAGCAAGCGATAAAGCGCCAGGCCCAGAACCATTATAGCCAACAGTAGTATCCCAGTTACTACTATCATTAATATGGTTATGTGGTGATTCCAGTCTAAGACAGCCTGCATTTGTTGGTCCCGGCGAGCCTCGAGGTTCGTATCCAACCGATCAAACTTATCTCTGAGGCGGTCCATGATGGATTTACTCCGGGAAAAATCAATACTGGCCGTCAAATTTTGTAAAGTCGCCGCCGGCCCCAATAGCTTACGGTCGGCCATAGCCGGACCGGCAATCTTCACTACCCAATCCTTAATTTCTTGTTTAATGCTCTCCAGGTAACTGCGGGAGGCGGCATCCCCGCTTAAATTCCCCGACAATTTTTGGTAATAATCCTGCACCTCTTGCTTTGCTTCATTGTAAGGATCCAGGAAAGCCGGATCGCCTGTCAAGAGGTAACCGCGTACCCCCGTTTCCATATCCATGACCAGCTTTTCTATGCTCTTCAGGTTGTACAAAGCCGTATAACTCTCCCGGCCTACCTGGTAATACCGACGGGCCAGTTCCGTCATTTGCTCATACAGCCAGAAAGTCTGGCCTATGACGCCAATAATTAACAAGACTATAATGCTCACTAGTACTCTGGAATTAAAATACTTTTTCATTTTCGGACCGCCACCTATAAGTTTTACTGGAAACGCCGCCCGGCGTCATAAAGGCCGCTGCCGGCGGTGTCTCAATTCCTCGGCCATAGTGGCACCTCCGGGGCCCCAAGCACCGTCCACCGACTTTTTTCTCCCTAAAGTGACACTATTCTACCAATTTAATTATAGGTGCTACCCTTTTTATCGTCAAGGAAAATTTTACCTGCGCCGGTAAAAACGCGGTCCTTAACCAAGTCAAGCTACCCGGCTTTGCAACAGCAAAAAAAATCCCCGCTGCGATAAAAGCAGGGATTTGTGCCGCTTTATGCGGCAGGTAAAGAGGAGGTCGTTGTTGTCGGCGCTGGGATGGAAGGAGTAGTTGTCGTACTGGTACCTGTTGTTGCGGGAGGTGTGGGGCTGGTACTTGTCGGTACTGTCGTAGTAGTTGGACTGCTGTTAACCGGACTTTCAGGCGCCGTTGTACCAGGTGGTGGAGACTCAGTACCTTGTCCTGCCTCGTTTTCGTTGCCTTCTTCAATATCAATGTTGCCGGTTGCTGCATCATAATGCACTTTATCTTTAAATACCTCACCCAGAAACCTCAAGGGTACAAAAGTACGGTTGCTGATTATTGCCGCGGGGACATCCAAATTGATTTTGGTGTCATTGACGGTTACTTCTGTACTTCCAGGCATAAGTACTACTGTAATTCCATTTTTTGTTATAGTTACGGTGTTGGTTGCCTCGTCCCAATTGATAGTCGCGCCTAGACCCTGGGTAACCGCCCTGACGGGGATAAGGGTCCGGTTTCCTTTAATCACTGGCGGTACATCAAATTTTATTTCTTTATTCTTAACCCGGATTCTACCTTGAAATTTCACCAGACCGGCATTTTGGGTTTCTTCCCTTACCTGGTTTTCTTCCCTCACCTGTGCTTCCGGGGTAACCTGGAGCCCGGAAATTTCCTTGTCTAGGTATCCTTGCACTTCTTTTTCTTCCTTCGTCCTGGCCCCCTCCTGCGATTTTATTTCTTGTTCTTTTGGTTCGGTTTCTTTCCTGTTTCTAGTCTCATCTTGAGCTTCGGTTGTCTGATCTTCTGACTCATCTTCTAATTGTTTATCTTCCCCTTTAACCTTAATCCCATAGTTAGCCCCTCCAGCGGTAACTACCGTATATTGGCCAGGACTATAGTTGTCATGACCATTACCCGGGAGGGCATAAGCTATGCCGGCTGGCAAGAGCAGGCCGGTTATGGCCAGGGTACTGATTAATTTTTTATACTTCATCCAGCATACCCCCTATAAAAATTTTAGGACAACCCGCCTCAGCCCGGGTTGCCCGTTATCGCCAAAAAATTTCACTATGGCTTACCCGGCAACCCGGCTGCCATAGCCTGTCAAGGCTTTAGGCCCGTGGCTTTGCGCCCCCGCCTTTCGGTCGGGTTTGCCCTTTGCGGTTCTTAAAAAGAATCATCGGCATATCTAATAATTTCTTGAGTGCCTGGCAGCAAATTAATTATATATTATCCATCTTTCATGCTTTCATGGCAAAAACCGGCTCACTGTTGCTAAGATTAGATCAACATCTATAGGCTTGGACAGGTAAACATTGCCCCCGGCTGCCAGGAAAAGTTGCTTTTCCCTTGCATAGGCATAAGAACTAACGGCCACAATAGGTATATCCCTGGTGCTGGGATTCTGTTTCAAGATTTTAGTCGCCTTTATCCCATCAATACCCGGTAGCTGCAAGTCCATAAAAATTAATTGTGGCTTTTGTTCTTGCGCCAGCTGGACCGCTGCTTCGCCATTAACGGCTTCTAAAACCTCATTGCCGGTCAACGCCAGGATATCCTTTAACAGCACTCTATTAGCTTCATTATCTTCTACCAGTAAGATTAAATGAGCCATTAAATTTGCCTCCAGTTAGATTTCTTTGCTGCTGAGGCGCACTTTAGTGACTCCCATCTCCAATAGGCCTCTGCTCATGGCATTGCCTCCTGTAAGCCGCGGTAATTATCACTTGCAGCTGAAGGTAATAAGGCAACCCTGATCAGAGGAATGGTGGCGAGCGTAACGATCGTAAACGTAATAAATCACCTGGAAGATAAAGAGGGGAGGGGGTATATGGTAAGATAGGGTCTTGCGGCCCCAGATCGCAAGACAGGCTGGAGGAATCACAAGATAGATAAAAATAGCAAAAGAGAAAGAGGGGGATGATAATATAACTATAAGGTAGTTGTTTTTTCTGGTGGGGGTGGTAAAATATCCCCCCCCCCCCCCCCCAGGGAATTTATGGTATTTATTGAGATATATAACATTGCCTTGGCTCCTTTATTGGATACTATTTTTTTCGTATTTCGACATAGTTTACCTAAATCCTCCAATAACCTGTATTAAATTTTTAAGCCGTAAATATAATCATAAAAAACGAGGGCAGCTAATTTTGCTGTCCTCATTCTCTTATTCTGCCGGCCGCTATAACCCGTGGAAATCCCCTCAGGCCCCCGGCAGGTTAGGTTTCCCTTCGCTTCGCTTGCGTTTCGCTCCGTCTCCTGGGAAAAGAGATTATAGCAAAATAGCAAACATCACCCGGCCCGGATCTCCTGGCGCATGAAGAAGTAATAGGCCAGGGCGAAAATAAGCAGGGTAGCCGCGATCAGCCCGACCAGGTGGGGCCATATAAGGAGTAGGCTCTGGTCAAGGGGCAGGCTGCCCGGGATGGCCCCCTCCAGCTGCTGGACTAATACCGGCCCCAGGGTGCGCACCCCCGGATTGAGCAGGGTGATGGTGGCTTCATCGTAAAGGGTCGTCGGCGAAAGGCGGCCCAGGTCCTGCTTCAAAGTGGCGTTATGCAGGATCTGCTGTGGCGGGGAGTTTTGATTGGCCGGGAAAAGGCCGTCGGCAATAAGGCCTACCAGCATGCCGGCAAAGAGGGCGAAAAAGAGCCAGACGGCGATGCCCGCCAGGGCTGAGGTGGCATTCTGGCGGAATAACAGGGAAAAGAGCAGGGAGACGCTCAACCAGAAAGACACATAGATAATAGTCACCAGGAGATAAATGAGGAGTCGGCCCAGTTCCTCCCCTGTCGGCGGGACGCCAAGCAAAAGGAGTCCTAGGCCGGCCACTAGAAATCCCAGGGCCAGAATGACTAGGGCCAAAACCGTCAGTCCCGCCAGGAACTTACCATTTATTACATCATCTCGGTAAATGGGCTGGGCCAGGAGCCGGCTCAAGGTGCGTTTATTGTGCTCGCCGTTAATGGCATCGAAACCCAAGGCCAGTCCCAGCAACGGGCCCAGAAAAGAGATAAAAGTTATAAAGGGCGGTAGGTTCCTGCCGCTGGTTGTAAAGAGGCGCAGGAAGACAAAATGGGAATTCTCCTGACCTACCGCCTGGCGGATGCTTTGGGCCGCGACATAAAAGGCGCTGATACCGGCAATAGCCACTAGGAGGAAGAGGATGGTAAAGCGGGTGCTGCCCAGGTTATCAGCCAGTTCCTTCTGGAAAACAGCCCGCAGACCGCCGCTGAACCACTCCTGCTGCCGCCACCAGGCCAGCCAGTCCTCTACTCTATCCTGCCAGCGTGCCATGGTATACCTCCCTCAGAATAGATGTGAGATGTTGGCGGTGAGATGTGAGAGGGTTGTAGGAACTGGTCACGCCAGTTCCAGATTAAAGCTCGTTGGTCGCTTCTATCCCTTATTAGCTAGTGGCAGCGTGCACCGTGAACGCCTCACCCTGGAAATACTGGCGGTAGATATCATCCAGGTCATAACCTCGGGCCCGTAAATAGAACAGGGTAAATCCCTTGCCGGCCAGGTAGGGGGCCAGTTCACGGCGGATATCAACGCCGGCCGCGCAGCTCACCCGGATAAAGGCACCGCGACGTTCTACGGCGGCCACACCGGGCAAGGCCTCCAGGGCAGCCAGCAGGTCGTTATTATCCGGCTCGGCCTGGAGTTCAACCTCCAGAAGCTTACCAGCCATGACCTGCTGCCCCAGGAGGGCCACCGGTCCTACGGCTATCAGCTTGCCGCCGACAAAGATTCCCACCCGGTCGCAGACCTGCTGGACTTGGTGCAGAAGGTGGGAGGAGATAAGGATGGTCTTCCCCCGCTCCCGGGCTAGGCGGACAATTAGGTCCAGTAATTCCTTGACGCCCTGGGGATCAATCCCCAGGGTGGGTTCGTCGAGAATAATGATCGACGGGTCTTTCAGGATTACATCGGCGATGCCCAGGCGTTGCCGCATGCCGCGGGAGAACTCCCGTACCCGGCGGCCGGCGACGTCCGCCAGGCCAACCTCCGCCAGGGCTGCTTCCAATCTCTGCCTGGCCACACCCGCAGGGATCTGGTTTAAACTGGCCGTATAGAGCAGGTTTTCCCTGGCCGTCAAATCGTCGTAAAAACCGACGTTATCCGGCAGGTAGCCGATGATTCTTTTAACCTCCAATGGATGGCGGGTGGCTTCCAGACCCTGCACCAGGGCCTGGCCGCCGGTCGGCTCGGTCAGGCCCAGGAGCATCAGGATGGTGGTCGTCTTACCGGCACCATTGGGTCCCAACAAACCGAAGATCTCCCCCCGCTGGATTTCCAGGTTCAAATCCTGGACAGCGGTGATGCTGCCATAATGCTTAGTAAGGTTGCGGGTGACAATAACTGCTTCCTGTGCCGCCATAGCTATCGCCGCCCGTATTTCCGGAAGATCCAGGCCACGCCGCCGACTACCGCCAAGATCAGCAAAACCCCTACAACGCCCCATAGGGTGGAGGTCCGCACGCTGACCCGGAAATCGGCGTTACCGCTGGCCTCCTGGGCATTGGCCGTGAGCCGGACGACATAATCACCGGCAATGGCTTCGTTAGACGGCTTGATAAAGGCCGTCACCTGCTGGCTGCCCCCGGCCGGCAACAAGTCGATCTTATCGGGTTTGAAGGTCACGGCCCAGCTGCTGGCGGCGTTGGCCGCCAGGGTAATGCCTGTCAAGTCGGCGCTACCGGTATTCTTGACCACCAGGGTCACCGGGCTCTCCCTACCGGCCAGGGCGTCGACGTTCAACCGGCCGTCGGGGGTCGTCAACTCCAGGCTATAGGTTCCGGTGATGTTGACCTTTAATACTACCCCCGCCTTGCTGCTGCCGGAGGTAGCCTGGATGGGAATATTATAGGTACCGGCCTTGACATCCTGGGGCGGTTTCACGTTGACATCCAGCCCCTGGTTCTGGCCTGGTTTGATGCTCAGGCTGGCAATCTGCTTGCTGTCATAGGCGGGGCTGAAGGTTACCTGCCAACCCGGCGGCGCCTGGGCGGCCAGGCTGTAGGAACGTTCCTGGGCACCATTATTGGTGAGGGTTACCCGGAACTGGTAATTAGTGCTGCTGGTACCGCTTAAAACCGGGTAATCGGTGGTTATCTTATCACCCCCCGCAGAAGCTTCTTTAATGACTGCCTGCAGGGTTAATTCGGAGGAGGCCCCGGCCCCGGTGGCCTGGACTACAAAGTTATAACTGCCGGGCTGGGCGTCGCCCGGTACTTCCACTTGGAAGTCGATTTTGGCCGGCTGGCTGCCGGCGAAGGCCTGGGTGACGATCATGCCGCTGCCTTTAAAAGAGGTCGGCCAGCCTTTAGGAGCTGAGACTACCTTTAGATCCACCTTTTGCGGCGCACCACTGTTGGTCAGGGTCAAGGGAAAGGTGACAGTAGTTCCCGGCTGCACTTCAATACCCGGGAAATCTGTCGCGAGCAGCAGGCCGTTGCTGGCCCGGGCCGGCGTTAACAAGGGGGTGAGGAGAAGTCCCAGGGTACAGAAAACAGTAACTAGCACCAGCCATAATCTCTTTGCCACAGGCAACCACCTCGCCAGAAAAATAATTACAATCTTATAGACGTCAACCAGGCCCGGGGGGTTACAGCCCCGGTGAAAAAAAACAGACGGTACACCGTCCGGTTTTTCTTCCTGCTTATGCTTGCTTATGCTTGGAAGCGAACTCGCCCGGCTTGGGGCGCGGCCGTAGCTCGACCCTTCGGCTCGCAGGCAGGCGGCCGTGCTTGTCCTTAGTCTTGATACTCACGCCCAAAGGCGCCCTCAGGGAACCAGTCTCACCCCTATCGCCAACACGCACGTCACCTCCAAGTTACTGGTTATATGGTATTACCCTTTCACCATCAAAGCTGAGGATTAGGTAACGGTAACCCTCCTCCTGCTGTTCCTGATAAGCGATGAGGATCAGGGTAACCTGGTTAGCGTTAGCGTGGACTACCTTTACCGGCAGCACCAGGTAAGCGTTCAAGGGCTGGGTATAAATCAGTTGCCAGCCCGCCGGTTCCCGTCGTTTACTTATAGCCGCCAGGAGCTGGTTGGAGCCTGCCACCCTGCCAATGCTGACTACAGCTTCCCGGTAGGGGTCATTCAGATTAACCCACTGGTACTGGATGGGTTTGACCTGGAAACCCGCCGGCGGCCCGCCGGGTACCTCTGACCAGTAGTTGCCATCCCACGGTCGATACCACCAGGCCAGCAAAACAAATATTACAATCAGGCCTGCAACTAGGCCCGGCCGGAAATGCCGTAACCGGCACAAGAGACCCGGGGAAACTTTCTTGGGGGAGGAGCAAGCCAGTACCGGTATAGTCAATCCGGGAATAGCGCCGCCGCAACCCCCCCCGTTGCCTGCTTGATGGATCTGGTCCTGCGGTGAGTCCTGTAATGAGGCTGCCCGCTTTTGTACTTGTTGGCGCAGGTCCGCTGAGAAGTGCCAGCCGGCCAGGGGCGGCGGCGTATGGGTTGGTAGTCCGGCCAGCAGTTCCTCAAGTTGATCCTTATGCTTATTCAACTTGGTCACCCACCTTTAAAACCTGTTGCAGCCGTTGCCGGGCGCGATATAGGCGGATCTTTACCGCTGCCAGGGAAATGTCCAGTATAGCTGCTATATCTTTCAGGCTTAACTGGTCGTAGTAGTGTAGCCAGATTACCTCGCGGTAGGTCACAGGAAGCTGTAAAATAGCCTGCCATAATTCCCGGTACTCGAGGTTGGCCAGGGCCATAGCCTCAACATCCGGGACGGCAACCTCCAATAACCTATTCGGCTCCAGGCGCCGCCGGCTCTGGGCCCGCAGGTAGTCACGGCAGAGGTTGACGGTGATGTGATAGATCCAGGTATAGATAGAGCTGCGGCCCTGAAATTTATCCAGGTTGGTATAAACCCGGATAAAAACCTCCTGGGCCACGTCTTCGGCCAGGTAGCGGTCATGGAGGTAAGAGTAAGCCAGGTAGAGGACCTTGTCGCCGAAACGGCGCATGAGGTACTCTAGCTGTTGCTGGTAGTTATTCAGCCCAGGAGCACCCGGGCCAGTACCGGGAACGGATTCGGAGACCCCCATGATACTACCCCCGTCAAGCCTGCACCAGTTGGTCATAAACCGGCGAGCATAGTTCCAGCGAACAGTAACATAATTAATTCGTGATCTGGCACCATATTAAGGCGCCGGGGCCACGGCGCTGCGGTTACCGTTGATCTCATAGCAGTAGGAGACGGGCATAGCCTTCTTCAGGGTATTGACCATACCGCAGTATTTACTTAGAGAGAGGTCGATGGCCTGCTTTACCTGGTTCTCGGGCAGGTCGGGCCCCTCCAGGCGGTAGATAAGGGTAGCGGCGGTAAATACCTTCGGATGCTCCGGCGCCCGGTCGGCCTCGACGTCGATGGCAAAGGAAGTCAGTTCGAGGCGTTTTTTCTGGAGAATGCTCAGGACATCCAAGGCCGTACAACCGGCCATACCCATGAGAAGCACTTCCGAAGGCCTGGCCCCGGCGTTCTGGCCGCCGTGGTCGGCTCCAGCATCCATAGTCACCGGTTGGCCGGAAGCACCCCGGCCCTCAAGGCGCATCTTTTCCCCCGCCCAGGTTACGGTTATGTGCATTCTTTTGCCCTCCTGTTGCTATTTTTGGTTATTATACACCGGCTGGCGGTTGGAGACAATTTTTTCCCCGGCCTCGCCGGCGGCAAAGGCCAGTTCATAAGCCTGGCGGGATATTTCTTCGTAATAGCTTTCTAACAGCCGGTAAAACTCCGGGGCTTCGCGTCCCAGGGGCGGCGGTCCCAGGCGTTTTAAAACCATCCGAGGTACTGCCGGGGGTGCCATATGTACCTTAAAAGCGGCCAGATCGTCCCCGGCCCTCCAGAAGGCAACTGGATCGGGCGGCAATTCCTTCGCTTGCCCCTGTCCCCGCCCGTTATTGGCCGGTTCATCCCCGTTCGTGGAGGCATTCTCCTCCCGATTAACGGCAGGCGGTGACGGGCTGCCCCCAGCCAGGGTGACGCGCCGCTCCCGCAGGGCGGCCATCAAGGCTTCCTGGTCCCGGCCGCGCAGAAGAAAGAGCAGGAAAGGGTCACCGTCAAACTTTTCCCCCAGGAGGTAATAGACGGCGGCGATATGTTTACAGGGGTTAGCCCAATCGGGGCAGGAGCAGCTGGTTTCGATATCTTCCGGGCTAGCTGGGAAAAGGGAGAGGCTCGCCCCGGCAAAGGCGGTCTCAATATCCTCCGGCATCTCACCAGCCAGCAAGCGGGCGGCAAAGGCAGCCTGGCCAGCCAGGGCTGTTATAACCCGCTCCCAATCTCTATCGGTCAGGGGGCTGATTTTTATTTTGACCGTATAGGGCCGTGGCCGGCTCCCCTGGACCTTGGCTTTCACCGTACCGGGGGCCAGATCAATACTCAGAACGTTGCCCCGGCGGGCATAGGTCCGGCCCCGTTGCAGGCGGCTCTCCCAGCCGAAGGACTCCAGCACCTCCAGCCAGCGCCGGGCCCACCAGTTGCTACCGAAATTACACCTGGCAGCCATATTTCAACCTCCGCAACGATTTCCCTTAAAGCTCAACTCCTTGATCCCTCAGGCTCAGGAGTTCCCGCAGTTCACCCGTCGACATCTCCGTCAGCCAGCCTTCACCCGTGCCAACGATTTGCCGGGCCAGGCCGCGTTTAGACTCAATCAGGGCATCAATACGTTCCTCCAGGGTCCCGGCGCAGATAAACTTGTATACCTGGACGCTCCTTTGCTGGCCGATGCGGAAGGCGCGGTCGGTAGCCTGGTCTTCCACGGCCGGATTCCACCAGCGGTCAAAGTGAAAGACATTGTTGGCCCGGGTAAGGTTAAGGCCCACCCCACCGGCCTTGAGGGAAAGGATAAAGAAGGGCAGTCCCTCCCCTTCTTCCTGGAAACGCCGGATTAGCTCCTCCCGCCGGGAGCGGGGCACACCGCCGTGGAGGAAAAGGACCTCCCGGTTAAAAACCTCCTGCAGGCACTCCTGGAGCATCTGCCCCATCACGGCGAACTGGGTAAAAATTAGTGCCTTCTCCCCGGCTGCCAGGACTTCTTCCAGCATCTCCTGCAGCCGGGCTAATTTCCCGGAGCGACCGAATAGGGTGCTGCCGTCACCAAGGAATTGGGCCGGATGGTTGCAGACCTGCTTCAATTTGGCCAGGGTGGCCAGGACCAGCCCTTTGCGTTCAATTCCTGCCGCCGTCTCTATCCTCTGGAGCATATCCTGGACCACGGCTTCATAAAGAGTCGCTTGCTCCCGGGTCAGGTGGCAGTAAACCTTGATCTCCTGTTTGGCCGGCAGGTCCTGGATGATGGCCGGGTCACTTTTGAGCCGGCGTAAAATAAAGGGTTGCACCAGGCGTTTTAGGCAGGCGGCCCGCTCCCCGTCACCATAGCGTTCAATGGGGATCATGAAGCGACTGCGAAAACCGGCCTGGCTGCCCAGGTAGCCGGGGTTTAAAAACTCCATCAGGGACCAGAGCTCCCCCAGGTTGTTTTCTACCGGCGTGCCGGTAAGGGCGATGCGGAAGTCGGCCCGGAGCCGGCGAATACTTCTAGTTTGCTTGGCCTCCGGGTTTTTAATGTTCTGGGCCTCATCCAGCACCACCCCATCCCAGGTAACGGCCGTCAGTTCCCTTTCGTCCCGGGAGGCCAGGGTGTAGGTGCTGATTACCAGGTCGCAGCCGGCCGCTGTAGTGATAAAATCGTCGCCGTTTAGGCGCTCATGGCCGTGGTGCAACAGAACCTTCAGGGAGGGGGCGAAGCGCGTTGCTTCCCGCTGCCAGTTGCCGGCCACTGAAGTAGGACAGATAATCAGTACCGGGCCAGTGGCCAGGCCCTCCTTTTTCCGGTAAAGGAGGAGGGCCAGAAGCTGGATGGTCTTACCTAAGCCCATATCATCGGCCAGGCAGGCTCCCAGGCCATAACTAGTGAGGAAATGGAGCCAAGAAAAGCCCCTTAATTGATAAGGCCGTAAAACACCCTGAAATCCGGGTGGCTGGGGCAGGATAGTTAGAGGTTGGTTTCCCTGGAGCCTCTCCAGGTGCCCGGCCAGTAACCCTTCGGCGGTGACTCCCAGCAGGGGTAGGCTGGAGGCCATCCCTGTACCCCAGATGATCCCCGGGGTTTCTTCAGCCTCACCTCTGGCCCAAAGGCCATAACGCAACGCCTCGGGCAGGGTCATAATCCCCCTGTCTTCCTGCTCCTGCCAAAAGCGGGTCACCGCCGCCAGTTCCTCCGGCCGGACCTCTACCCACTGGCCCCGCGCCTGGACTAGGGGCACCTTCCAAGCAGCCAGCCGCTCAAATTCCTGGCGTTTAATTACCGTATCCCCCAGGGCGATCTCCCACTCATAATCAACCAGGGCTGCGAAACCCAGGCCGGCCGCTGTTACTGAAGCCTTCTTCCGGGTATGGCGGGCCTGCTCCCTGGCCTTCAGCCGTAGGCGCAGGCCCAGGCGAGGTCTATGCTGCCCCCACCAGGGGGGCAGCAGCACGCCAAAGCCGCTTTCAGCCAGGAGGCCGGCAGCCTCCCGTAGGAAGGTGTAGGCCTCACCAATGGTCAAGAGACAGGCTTCCGGGGAGGGATTCTTCAGACTCCGCTCCAGGGGCGGGAACAAACGCGCCGCCCGTCCCAGGTCGGCTAGGAGACGCTCCTGGGGATTGGCAAAACGGCGGTTTAAAAATTTAAGAATGCTACCGCCCTCCTGCCAGACCCTGCCGGCAGGGACCAGGAGGCTGGGATCGTCGCTGGCCTGGAGTAAAAATTGCAGCTGCCAGGCCGGCTCTGCTTCTTCCTGCGCTCCCGTTCTATCCTGGTTAACGTCTCCCGCCGGGGGCACCAGGCGAAAGCAGGTACGAAAGGCCACGGCATCCGGCTGGATGGTTAAAGTTCCCGTCCAGGAGGAAACCTTTTGCAGCAGGTCCCTAGTCTCTACTAACGGACCGCTGAAGACAGGCCTTGCCGTAGCCAGGGCCGCGGTCCATTTTTCCGGCAGATCGGCATCGGCCCTGATCCTCCCCTCCAGGGGTGAAAGGGCCAACCAGTAACGGGCCAAGGCATCAACCGTACCGTGGAGAAAATCTTCGATCATCTGGACGGAGTCCAGGGGAGTCGCCTCTACCGGAGCCCGGCAGGCCGGCGGCATGCCAGCTGCCAATATCGCCACCCGTCTGGCGTCCTCCGGCTGGTCCAGGAGGGCACGCCAGGCTGCCTGCACGGACAGTCGGGCCGGCGTACCGGCCCGGACCAGGTTCTGCTTTCTAAGGGGAACTTTTTCTACTGCCAGGGCCGCCGGGATAAAGCGTTCCCGCACCAGCAGTTCCAGGGCGAGTTTGGCGGCCAGGCTCCAGAAGCGTAAATCGGCAGCCAAAACGTAACCCTGAGCGGTTTCCCCCTCGCCGTGCTGGATGCGGCTGAGGATATTAACAACCCACACCGGGGAAACAGCCAGGCCTTTAACCTCCCAGGGGGTCAGGGTTGGCGACGTTTCCTTTAGGGTCCGCCCGGGTCGGGGAGCAGGGTTGCTGCCGGCCAAGCGCCGCCCTGCTGGTGCCGGTAAGGGCCATTCCCCAGAGGTCGGCAGGAGCAGCTCCATCCGTTCCAAACCCGGTGCCGCCAGGGGAATACTTTTATAAAGGCCGGCACTTAAATTACGGAGGGAGTTAATCAACTCCTGTTCGGGGGCCTGGTAAGGGTGGGCGGGGGGTTTGCCGGTCGCAGCCCGAGAATGGCTATTACCCTGATTCCTGGCTCTCACCGGCATTTCTCCCCAAACAAAAAAACGTCCGCCGGCCCCTGGATTTTTACCCGGCACCCAGGTGCCGTGGAGGACTACCGTCGACTTGCTCCTCCCTGCCGCCTCCAGGACACCGGACCCAGGGGGTATATTGAAGGCAACCATGGACTGTTCGCTCCTGTCGGCTATATCTTGTATATATTCGCCGCGGGAATTAAATCCTCCTTCAAGGTAAACTACATTCCTCCGGCTCTTTATCCCGGCGCAGGCCACGATAGCCGGGGTGCCGCAGGCGACCCTGAGGCGTCATTTCCAGGTACTCAACCTGGCAGACCAGCCGGGGCTCCACCCAGCGCGGATTTTTAAGCTCGGGGATGGCTTCTCTAAAGGGCGGGGGCGCCGCCGGCAGCCGTTGCAAGCAGGCCATAAGTTCCCGCTCCTCCCCTCGATCAAAGCCGGTACCTACCTTACCCCGGTAAATCAGACGCCCCTCCACGTATGACGCCAGGATCAGGGCACCCAGAGCCCGCTCCCCACGTCCCGGTTCATAACCGGCAATAATAAATTCCCCGGCGAGGGTATGCCGGAATTTGCGCCACAGGGGCGAGCGCTTGCCGGGGAGGTAAGGGCTGCTTAGCTCCTTAGCCATGACCCCTTCCAAACCCCGGTTGACGCAGGCTTCATAAAAGCTGATACCCTGGTTGAGAATAAATTGGGAGACGATCAGGTTCGCCGCAGCCCGAACCTCTGACTGCAGGATCTCTTTACGTAATTGCAGAGCCTCGGCCATGACATTTCTACCCTGATGGTAAAGGATATCAAAGGCCATAAAAATAGCCGGCGTCTGCCGGGCCGCCTGCCTGATTTTTAAAGGGTCCCCCAACCGACCCCGGGCCTGGAGAAGGCTAAAGGACGGCTTGCCGTCCGTCCTGGGGATGATGATCTCCCCGTCCAGGACTGCTGGGCGTCCCCGGACCGGTTGGTGCAAATCGGCCAGCTCCGGGAAAACCGCGGTAATATCCTGCAGGTTGCGGGACTGGAGAATGGTCCTTTCCTCCAGGTAGGCCAGGCCGCGGTAGCCGTCCCACTTGACTTCATACAGGAAGTCCGGGGAATCGAAGGGTTGACCGGCAATGGCCAGCATGGGCTTAATTTGGAAAACCGGCAGCTGGCTGTTCTCAGGAAGGGCCGCCACTCTTGTCATATGATTTTACTCCCTTGCGCTACTTCTATTATTATTTCACCGCCACCGCGAGCGAGTCGGATGCTGTTGTCATAGGGCTTGCCCCTGCCTTCGTTAGGAGGTCTTACGCCGGCGGCGGGGTTTATCTGCCCTTGTCCCGGCGGGCACCCCTTCCTTTTCCTTTTTGGCCAGCTCGATACTGGCCTTCAAGGCCTCCATCAGATCAACCACCTTACCGGCCTCCGGCCGGGCCGGGACGGCTACCTCGGCGCCGGCAATTTTAGCCTCGATAACCTGTATTAGAGCCTGGCGGTAGGTGTCGGTGTATTTTTCCGGTTGAAAACTGGTGGCCAGGCTCTTGATCAGGGTGACGGCCATCTTGACTTCATTGGCGTGGAGGTCCACCTGGAAGTCTAGCTCCGGCAGGGCGCTTATCGCCCTTACCTCGGTAGGGTAAAACATCGTGTTCATCACCAGAGCCGGCCCGTAGACCCGCACTGCCGCCAGGGCTTCCTTGGTTCGCAAGGTCACCCGGGCTATAGCCACCTTCCTCGTTTCAGCCATAGCCTGTCTTAACAGGGTGTAGGGTTTCTGCCCCCTTTCGCCGGGAACCAGGTAATAGGAACGGGCAAAATAGACGGGGTCGATCTCCGGCAAGTCGACGAAATCCATTATGTTAATGCTGTGGGTGGTATCAGCCGGGATACCCACCAGGTCTTCCTCCCGGATGATTACGTACCGGCCTTTTTCGTACTCATAACCGCGCACAATCTCTTCCGGCGGCACTTCGGTCTGGCAATGGGGGCAGTATTTCCGGTACTGGATAGGTGTTTGACAACGGGAGTGCAGGTAGTTGAATTTAAGGTCCTGGCTTTCGGTGGCCGGGTAGAGTTTCACCGGCACGTTGACCAGGCCGAAACTGATGGCGCCCTTCCACAGGGGCCGCATGGCTCTCACCTCGGGCTTTTTCTGTAGTATCCCCGTCTTAGAGGAAGTAGATACAGAAAAAGGAAAAGTCCGGGGAAACCCGGGCCTTTCCTTGACCTTTAATCGGTTTTTTCGTTAATTCCCAAGACGGGCAGTGACGCCCCATGAAAATCCTTTGCTTGAGTTTAAGCGGTTTTTTCCTGCCAATTACTCCAGCTCGCTGATAAAGGCTTTGATCCGTTTCAGGCCGATTTCAATCTGGTCCATAGATGTAGCGTAGGAGAGGCGCAAGTACGGGTCAGCGCCAAAGGCCACGCCGGGGACCACAGCTACCTGGTATTCATTAAGAAGGGCCGTGGCCACAGCGGTGGAATTGGTCAATTCCTGGCCGCGGAACTTCCGGCCCAAGAGCTTGCCGATATATGGGAAGACATAAAAGGCACCGCCGGGTTGGTTGCACACCACCCCTGGCAACTCCCGCAGGCCTGCCAAGATGCGGTTGCGGCGCACCTCAAACTCCCGGCGCATAGCCTCCACCGGTTCCTGGCTGCCGTTCAGGGCGGCTACGGCTGCCTTCTGGGCGATGGAGGTGGGGTTAGAAGTCGAGTGGCTCTGGAGATCGGTCATGGCTTTAGCGATAGTCCGCGGCGCGGCAGCGTAGCCAATCCGCCAGCCGGTCATGGCGTAGGTTTTGGAAACCCCATCCACCAGGATGGTCCGTTCCTTAATCTCCGGCCCCAGGGAGGCGATGCTGGTGTGGGTGAGACCATCATAAAGCAGGGCGGCGTAGATTTCATCAGAAATGATCAGGAGGTCGTGGGCCAGAATCACCTCCGCTAGGGCTTCCAGCTCAGCACGGCTGTAGACGGCCCCGGTTGGATTGGCAGGTGAATTCAGGACTACTAGCTTGGTCCTGGGGGTCAGGGTCGCCTGCAAGGCGGCTGGAGTTACCTTAAAGTCCCTATCGGCGCCCGCTGGGATGACCACCGGTACCCCGCCGGCGAGCTTGACCTGTTCGTAGTAGCTCACCCAGTAGGGGGCGAGCAGGATTACCTCGTCCCCCTCGTTAAGCAGGATCTGCATGGCGTTATACAGGGAGTGTTTGGCACCGCAGGAGACGACAATATCCGCCGGTTCGTAGTTCACCCCCCGGGCCGTCAGGCTGGCGGCTACCGCCTGGCGCAGCTCCGGGATACCGGCCACCGGCGTGTAACGGGTAAAACCGGCGGCCAGGGCGTCAACGGCTGCCTGTTTAATATGTTCCGGAGTACCAAAGTCGGGTTCGCCGGCACTGAAGTTTATCACTTTAACCCCCCTGGCCTTCATGGCCTTGGCCTGGGCATCAATGGCCAAGGTGGGGGAAGGGCTGATTCCCGCAGCCCGCCGGGCAAGTTCCAATCTAAATCCCTCCAGTGTCCTTGATATTTTTATTATTTATCAGTGACCATGGTTTTGTAAAGGCATTTCCCCCTTGTACACAGTATTTCTCTGCCCGCTGCCGCCAAAGGAGGCAAGCCCGCGGGCAGCCGGTGCCGGTAATTACCGGTTGTTCGATCCGGCTATGCCTCCGGGCTGGCGACCCGGTTGACCAGGCTGCCGATCTGCTCCACCCGGATCTCAATGGTATCCCCAACCTGCATGGGGCCTATGCCCTCAGGGGTACCGGTCAGGATTAGATCCCCGGGCTGCAGGGTCATTACATGGGAGATGAAGCTCACCAAGTAGGGAACGGAGAAGATTAACTGGGAGGTCCGACCGTCTTGTTTTGGTACCCCGTTTAAAAAAGACTGGACGCGGAGGCCGGCAGGGTCGATACCCCTGACGATCCAGGGCCCGCAAGGCAAAAAGGTGTCAAAGCCCTTGGCCCTGGTCCACTGGCCGTCCTTTTGCTGCAGGTCCCGGGCCGTAACATCGTTGGCGACGGTATAACCGAAGATATACTCCCCGGCTTCCTCCTCCCTGACGTTATGGGCTTCCCGAGCTATAACCACTGCCAATTCGGCTTCATAATCCAGCCGTCCGACCATAGGCCAGTAGATTATATCCTCCCCTGGGCCGATGACGCTGGTGGCGGGTTTAATAAATAGCACCGGCTCGGCCGGCAAGTTTTCGGCCATTTCGGCGATATGGCTGTGGTAGTTCAGGCCGACGCAAACGGCCTTACCCGGCTGGCAGGGGGCCAGCAGCCGGACCTGATTAATATTATAATGCCGGCCCGTTTCCTGGGGTGAGCTAAAGATATCACCCGCCATGACCTGGATATTCTCCCCCTCCAGGCGGCCATAGTAAACTTTGCCATTGACGACAAAGCGAACTAGTTTTTCAATATTTTCCATTGTACTACTCCTTCCCCTGTTATTTTTTTATTGACCGCGAAAATAGAACTCTCTACCATTACATCTTACATTCGCCACTGGTTCTATTTGCAGCAGGGATTGTAATACCGCAGGCAAATATTGCTGATAACTGCGCTTCAGAACCTCAGAGCTCATTTTACTATACTTCCCTTTATTTGGCTATATGAATAATATAGAGTTCATGTATCGGAAACTGCTTGGTGCTTTGACATCTCCTTTCTCACGGAGTTATCGCGGTTAACGCGGTTACAATAAAGGTGCAGGGATTAATCTTCCCGGCAGGGGAATAATAAAACTCGCCAGGAATTTTTCAGGGAAGGGAGGGTTTATTTTTGCACGTTAAAGTAGTAGAACTGGTGGGTGAATCCCCCCATAACTGGAAGGATGCCGTCCAGGCTGCCGTGGCTGAGGCCAGCCGCGATGTCCGGAATATCTCCGGCGTCGAGGTCTACAACCTCACGGCCAATGTCAAGGATGGTAAGCTTTCGGAGTTTAAAGCCAACGTCAAGATTGCCTATGCCGACCATAGCGCCGACCTGTAACAGCAAAGCCCCGGGTACAACCGGGGCTTTTTACTGGTTATTTAAAAACTCCAACCCATATATTTGATAACGTGGCGGGCATACTGGCGGAAATCGTCAAGGTGATGAGCCATAATATCTGCTACTTTTTTCATGTCTACTTTGCCATATTCATGCACAAGAATATTTCTAAAACCCGCCATACCGGTAATGTTCCGGGCAAATTCCCGCGGTAGGACACCTAACTTTGTCAGCTCTTCAAAAACGTCGCCATATTCATCAACAATAATTCCTTCTCCGGACAGAATATGGGTACCGATGTCCAGTACTACCTGGATACTCAATTGCAGACCGTGTTCCACTATCCAGGCCAAGTCCAAATCTTGTTCCAGTTCAGGGGCGCTGACATCTTTGTGCTTTTCCAGCTGTCTTAAATAACCTTCTAATTGTAGTAGCTTTTGTTGGATAAGATCGGAATCAACCACTCAGTCCACCCCCAAAATGCCCTGACGCCAACCGCCGCAGTAAATATTGTTGCTGGATCTTCTGTGCAGGCCGGAAATCCAAATAATCGCGCAAGGTTTTCTCATGAAAATGGACGCGGGCCTTGTTGTTACGGCAGAAAAGGATTTTTCCATCCCGGATAACACGAAAACGTAAAGACCGGGAGGTTTCATTGAGTATAACTATATCCACAGGCAGCCGTAGTTGTTGTCTCATGGAGACGAGTAACTCGCTTTTATACCCATAGGGGCCGGCTGGCGGCATAAGGCTTTCTTTTAAAAAAATGGCTACGTCCACATCGCTTAGATTATTTGCTGTCCCTCTGGCATGGGAACCAAAAAGATAGGCAAACTCAATTTCATTTCTTTTTATGAAACCATCGCGCAGGCGTTCTACCAGGGAAGAAATGGCAGGGTCCATAATTAGATCACCGCTTCAAATCCATGTTTCCCTTTACCAGGTACATTCTACCATCAGCTGGTTTCGATGTCCAGCATCTAGCCCATTCCCTGTACCCAATCGCAATTTAGGATCTATGCCCCTGTCTGCCATACTTTAATATGTATCTTGCGCCGGCGGGGGCCGTCGAATTCACAGAAATATATGCCTTGCCAGGTACCTAACACCAGGTTGCCCTTCCGAACAATCACCGTCTGGCTGCTGCCCATGAGGGAAGCCTTAATGTGAGCCGGTGAGTTGCCTTCCCGGTGACGGTAACCCCCGGCGGGAACGATTTTATCAAGGGCCGCCAGAATGTCGGTTACCACGTCCGGGTCGGCGTTCTCATTAATCGTCACCCCGGCGGTTGTGTGGGGAATATAGACCAGGCAAAGGCCATCTTTTATCCCTGCCTGCTGCACCGCCTTTACGGCCAGGTGGGTAATATCGATTAGAGCTGTCTGGTTCTGGGTCTGCAAGTCAAAGGAAAAAAACATGGCGTTACCTCCCCACGAGGACTTCCCAGATAGGGCCATACCAAAATAAATCTTTCAGGTTGGATTATGTGCTAGTTACCATGGAGCTGCAGGTACAGGCGCCTGGCTTCCAGCAGCAAACCGGGCCTTGGTTTAAACAACCGCTACGGCTTCAATCTCTACCAGGACGTCTTTAGGCAAACGGGCGACCTCGACGCAGGAACGCGCCGGGGGCTCCTGGACAAAATAGCGGCTATATACCTCGTTAACGGTATTAAAATCACCCATGTCCTTAATATAGACTGTTGTTTTAACTACATCCTCCATCCCGGCCCCGGCAGCAGCCAGGATGGCCTTTATATTAGCTAGCACCTGTTCAGTCTGCGCGGCCACCCCACCGCTAACGACCTGCCCGGTAGCCGGATCCAGGGGGATTTGCCCGGAGGTAAAGATGAGGTTACCTGCTCTGATGGCCTGGGAATAGGGGCCAATAGCTGCCGGCGCCTTGCTAGCAGTCACTACATCTTTAAAAGCCATCTAAATCTCCTTCCTTCTGCAAGTACTTTTCCTTTTAAATTATACTCCCTGCAGATAAAAATTCCTGCTCCATAAGCCAAATAGTAATATCATAAACCAACCCGGAGCTTTTTATTCATCATATCACAAATTCTATCTTGACACTCACCGGAAAGGGCTTTACAATAAAAGTGGTCCTACCACAGACCTCATACTCGGGACCTTTCAGTTGGGTCTGTATTTCTCTCACAACCTACATTTCAACTATGGGGAGCCGCCCACGGTGGCGAGCCTTCACCAATGGACGTGAGAAACGAGAGGTGGGCAAACTTTAATCTGAAACTGGCGCAGCCAGTTTCGACAAGCCTCCCATTTCTCACCTCCCACTTCCCACATCTCATATGCAGAGGAGGAACCAGCAGTGGAAAAATTCTTTGTCCATGACAAGCGGGACACCGTCGGCGTGGCCGTGGCCGATATCCTGGCCGGCGAAACGGTTTCCGGGTGGGTAATGGAGGACAACTCCATTGTCAGCGTCAAGGCCCTGAATGATATTAAACTGGGCCACAAACTTGCCCTCCAGGACATCGCCAAAGGCGAAACGGTTATCAAGTATGGCGAGCCCATCGGCAAGACCGTCGCCCCTATTGCCAAGGGTGAACACGTCCATGTCCATAATCTCAAGACTGCGAGGTGGTAAAGATGACCAGTACTAAATTCATGGGTTACCGCCGGGAAAACGGCCGCATCGGCGTTCGTAACCGCGTAGTTATTTTGCCTTTAGACGACCTGTCCAACGCCGCCGCCGAAGGCGTAGCCAAACTCATCGACGGCACCATCGCCCTCCCCCACCCCTATGGCCGCCTGCAATTCGGCGAAGACCTGGAACTTTTCTTCCGGACCCTCATCGGCACTGGCGCCAATCCCAATGTGGCCGCCTGCATCGTTATCGGTATTGAGCCCAACTGGACCAATCGCGTCGTGGAAGGTATCGCCAAAACCGGTAAACCGGTAGCCGGGTTTGCCATTGAACGCCACGGCGACCTGAAAACAATTGAAATGGCCTCCCGCAAGGCTATGGAATTCGTCCAATACGCCACCGAGCAGCAAAAAGTAGAATGCGATATCTCCGAGCTGGTTGTCAGCATCAAGTGCGGCGAGTCCGATACCACCTCCGGCCTGGCTTCCAATCCTTCCATTGGCAACGCCGTTGACCGCCTGGTGGATCTGGGCGCCACTGTCCTTTTTGGCGAAACCTCCGAGCTCACCGGTGGTGAGCACCTGGTAGCCGCCCGCTGCGCCACCCCGGAGGTTCGTGAGCAGTTTATGCAGAGCTTTAAATCCTATAATGACTTTATTATATCCCAGGGTGTCGACCTCAGCGGTTCCCAACCCACGGAAGGCAATATTGCCGGCGGCCTGACCACCATTGAAGAAAAGGCCCTGGGCAACATCCAGAAAATCGGCAAACGGGCCATGGTCCAGGGTGTCCTGCAGCCAGCCGCAGCACCCCAAGGTAAAGGTCTGTGGTACATGGAAACCTCTTCCGCTGGCGCCGAGGCCATCACCCTCTTTGCCGCCGGCGGCTCGGTGCTGCACTTCTTCACCACCGGCCAGGGCAACATCGTTGGTAACCCCGTTATCCCGGTCATTAAAATTTCCGCCAACCCGGTAACTGTGGCTACCATGAACGAACACATTGATGTGGATCTGACTGGCCTCTTGCGGCGGGAAATGGACCTCGACGGTGCCGGCACAGCCATCCTGGATATGTTCATCCGGACCTTGAACGGCCGCTACACTAATGCCGAGGCCCTGAGCCACAAGGAATTCATCCTCACCAAGCTCTACCGCAGCGCTTAGGGTTCTAATATACAGGTGTCTGGTGCTTTCATTCAAGGGTGACCGCCAGGCAACCTGAGCAGTTACAAAAAAAGCAAGGGCCTGAGGCGAGACTTCTTTCGCCTTAGGCCCTTTTTTACGGAACGAAGGAGATACTGCTGTCCCGTACCTGGCGCAAGCTGGACAAGGACCATGATCGCGGCCCTGCTTCCAGGCGGCAGCAGTAGAAAAAAACAACCATGGTCACCGCCGGACTCAGGATCGCTAATCAACCCGGTTGTCATTATCTCCGGCGTCCCCATCCCTGCCTTCAGCCTGGAGGAGCTCCCGGATCTTGGCCAAGGCCTGACGCTCAATGCGGGAGATCTGCACCTGGGACAACCCCAGGCGCGTCGCCACCTCGGCCTGGGTTTTATCCTGAAAGAAGCGCAGGACCAGGACCCGCCGGTGTTTTTCCGACAGCTGGCGCAGGACCTCCTTCAGGGCGATTTTATCCAGCCACTCCGGTTCCTCGCCGTCCTCGGAGGCCAGTTGATCCAGGACGTAGATAGGATCCCCGTCGTCCTGGTAGACGGTATCATGGATGGAGCTGGGCAGTTGCACGGCCTCCATGGCCGCTACGATCTCTTCCAGGGAAAGATCCAGGGCGTCAGCAATCTCGCTGATGGCCGGTTCGCGGCCCAACTGCTTAGCCAGTTCTTCCCGGGTGCGATTGACCTTAAAGGCCGTTTCTTTTAGGGAGCGGCTCACCTTGACCGTGCTGTCATCCCTTAAGAAACGCCGGATCTCCCCCAGGATCATAGGTACGGCATAGGTAGAAAACCGCACCTTATAACTTAAATCAAATTTATCGATGGCCTTAATGAGGCCGATGGTCCCAATCTGGAAGAGGTCCTCCAGTTCATAGTTGCGCTTTTCGAAACGCTGCACCAGGTTGAAGACCAGCTTAAGGTTACAATTTATAAGTCGCTCCCGGGCCTCCTTGTCTCCACCTTTGGCCCGGCGCAACAGCTCTTCTGTCTCCCCCTCGGATAAAAGGGGGAAACGGGGCAGGTTCATTTCCGACAGGCGCATTGCTTCACCGCCACCTCAACCGGCCTGGTAGCCCCAGCGGCAGGCATTAGGCCTCCCCCGCTTGCTTAGTGGTTTTTAACATCCGGACCCTGGTACCCCGGTTAACCTCCGAAGTTACCTCCAATTCATCCATAAAGGACTGCATAAAGGCAAAGCCCAGGCCCATCCTCTCCGGGTCGGTGGAATAGGCGGGTTGCATGGCCAGGGCTATATCAGGGATGCCCTTACCCTGGTCAGTGACGGTGATTACTAGACCGGCGTCGGTACGTTCTACCGTTACCCGCACCGTGCCCCGGGGCTGGCCTTCGTAACCGTGGATAATGGCGTTGGAGACGGCTTCCGAAACAGCCACTTTAATCTCTTCCAGCTCGTTTAAGGTCATGTCCACCTGGGCGGCGAAGGCGGCTACGGCCACCCTGGCCAGGCCAACATTCTCCGGCAGGCTTAAAAACTCCAGGGCCATGCTATTTTCTACCTGTACCTGGCCGGCCATCAGTCAATCCCTCCCTGCCTGCTTACCTGTTCTCCAGTCTCGATGGCCATGATCTTCCCCAGGCCGGAAATCTCCAGGAGGCGGCGTACCTGGGGCTGGGGCCGGGCGAGGACGACTTTCCCGCCCTGTTTCTTTAAACGCCGGTAACGGCCCAGGATAACCCCCAGGCCCGAACTGTCCATAAAGGTCACGCCGGCCAAGTCAAGGAGTAACACCTCGGGCCGGGCATGATCCAGGCTGGCCTCCAATTCCTGGCGCAACCGGTCGGCGGTCTCCAGGTCTACCTCACCCTTAATGCGTGCCTGGAGTTCCTTACCCTCCATACTAAAAAAGACCTGCAAAATAAAAACCCCCTCGTAAAGGTTTCCGAAGGGGTTAATTCGCTATGACCCGGCCTTCTTCCTGCTAAATAATGGCAAAATTATTGTCGAATAATGAAGACCGCCCGGATAACCCGCAAGATTTCCTGGCCCAAAGAAGCCCTGGCTATACTTTGTTGGGCAACCAGCCCGACCCTGTCAACTTCCTGGCCGTCCCGGAAAACCCGTACCTGGCCGAGGTGCTGCCCCTCCTGTACCGGGGCCTTGATGATCCCGGGGAGCTCAACTTTCGCCGCCAGGTCGGCGGCCTGGCCCCGCAGGCGGCTCACCCGGGCCCCCACCTTACCTGCAGCCACAACTTTAACCTGGTCTGACTGGCCCTTTCCTACCGGGACGGCAGCCACCACCTGGCCCGGGGCGTAGAATTGTTTAAAGGCCCACTGTTTGAAAGCCCAATTATAGAGTTTCATGGATTCCGTAAAGTGTCCCTGGGGTGTCTCTACGCCCATAACTACGGCAATAAAACGCAGGCCGTCCCGTTCTACCGTGGAGACCAGGTTTAAACCGGCGGCATCCGTAAAGCCGGTCTTGAAGCCGTCGGTGCCCGGGTACCAATAAAGCATTTTGTTGGTGGTGTCTAGGATAGTCAAGGGGTCCTTCCGCAGGGTATAGCGTTTGATGGCGGTCCATTCGCGAATCTTGGGGTATTTCAGGGCATAGCGAGCGATGACGGCCATATCATAGGCCGAGGTATAATTCTGCTCGTCATGGAGGCCGTGGCAGTTAGCGAAGTGGGTGTCCTTCAGGCCCAGTTCTTTAGCTTTAGCATTCATCTGGGCGACGAAGGCTTCCTCCGAACCTGCCAGGTGTTCGGCTACAGCCACGGCGGCATCGTTGGCCGAGGCCACGGCAATGGCGATAAGCATTTGCTCCAAGGGAAAGGTCTCGCCCACGGCCAGGAAGACCTCCGACCCGCCAAAACTCTCGGCTCGCTCGCTTACCTGGACCGGTTCATTCAAGGTGGCCTGCCCTGCCGCCACCATGTCCATGGCCACCACCATGGTCATCAGCTTGGTCATACTGGCCGGGTAGTAATGGGCATGGGAATTTTTTTCCCATAGGACCTCCCCGGTCTGGGGATCCATCAGGATGGCTGCTTTGGCGTTAATATCCCCTGGCCCGGCCTGTTGTCCGGCTGTTGCCGGGGCTGCGGCCGCCTGTAATAGCAAAACACCCGCCCAGGAACAGAGACCCAGAAGTAAGGCCAGGAGTAACACTCTGATTTTTGGCACCCCACCGCCCCCTCTGCCTGGCTTGCTCTCCTTTTACTTATATTAGCGATGGGGTCAAAATATGAACGTATACTCCCGGCCTTAACCCATTACCTTAAAAAATTCCGGCTACGCCGGTTTTCTTTATAACTATTGTTAACCATTGGCAACTATTTGAGCAACATAGACGCAAAACTCTTTCCGTGCAGTCTATAAGGCACGCCTAAAAGCTCCGCTACCGTAGCGCCCAGGTCGGCAAAGGTCGAACGGACGCCGACATTCAGGGGCCGGATGCGCTGGCCGTAAATCAACAGTGGTACGTACTCCCGGGAGTGATCGGTGCTCGGAGTAGTTGGGTCGCAACCGTGGTCGGCCGTAAGGATCAGGACGTCATCCCCCTCCAGGCCCGCCAGCAATTCCGGCAGGCGCCGGTCGAAGGCCTCCAGGGCGGCAGCATAACCGGCCACGTCATTGCGGTGGCCGTAGCGCATGTCGAAGTCCACCAGATTGGTAAAGATCAGCCCCCGCTCACCTTCACGCATATAGTTACAGGTCTGATCAATGCCATCCATATTATCATGGGTATGAATCCAGCGGCTAATGCCCCGGCCGGCAAAAATATCTTTTATTTTGCCTACTGCCATGACCTCCAGGCCGGCGGCAGTCACGGCGTCCAGGAGGGTCGGTTGCGGCGGCTCCAGGGAGAAATCCTGGCGCCGGTCAGTGCGGATGAAGTGCCCCGGTTCCCCGATAAAGGGCCGCGCGATGACACGGCCGACGGCGTGTTCGCCGGTGAGTATTTTCCTGGCTATTTTGCAGTAACGATATAATTCCTCCACCGGGATGACTTCTTCGTGGGCGGCAATCTGGAAGACACTGTCGGCCGAGGTATAGACAATGGGGTAACCGGTGCGCATATGCTCGGTCCCTAGCTCTTCAATAATTACCGTACCCGAGGCCGGTTTATTACCCAGGACCTGGCGGCCGATGGCCTCTGCAAAGGGCGCAATCACCTCCGGTGGGAAACCGTGGGGGTAAAGGGGGAAGGGACGTTCCAGGATCAGGCCGGCCAGCTCCCAGTGACCGCTAGTAGTATCCTTGCCGGCCGTCCTGGAGGCCATCTTACCCCAGGCAGCCGCTGGTACTCCTACCGGAGGAATACCTCGCAGGGGAATAATATTGCCCAAGCCCAAGCGGGTCAGGTTGGGCAGTTTAAGGTTTACGGCAGCAGCTATATTACCCAGGGTGTTGCTGCCTTCGTCACCGTACTTGGCGGCGTCGGGCAAGGCACCGACACCGACGCTATCCAACACAATCAAGATAACACGGTCTGAATCCATGATCACGGCTCCTCCGAAATACAATAGCGATATTTTAGGCCCGGGGATGGGCTTCATCATAGACCTCACGAATCTTTTTCCTGGTCAGGTGGGTGTAGATCTGGGTGGTACCGATATCGGCGTGGCCCAGGAGTTCTTGCACCGAACGCAGATCGGCGCCATTCTCCAGGAGATGGGTAGCAAAGGAATGGCGCAGGGTATGGGGCGTGATGTCTTTTTGCAAATTGGCCGCCCGGACATAACCCTTCAGTATTTTCCAGCAGCCTTGGCGGGAAAGGCGCCGACCGTGATGGTTCACAAACAGGGCCGGCTCCGTCGCCTTTTTAACTAGTTTCCCCCGCCCGTGCTCCAGGTATGTCCGAACATGGAAACTGGCCACCTGACCCATGGGAACTACCCTTTCTTTGGCTCCTTTGCCCAAGCAGCGGACAAACTCCCCTTCCAGGTGGACTTGATCGATGTTGAGGGCTACGAGTTCTGAGACTCGCAAGCCAGTTGCATAGAGAAGCTCCAGCATGGCCTTGTCCCGCAGGCCTGCCGGTGTATCTGGGCGCGGCTGGTTCAGAAGTTTTTCTACTTCGGCTACCGTCAGGACCTGGGGTAACTTCTTGGTCTGCCGGGGCGATTCCAGGTTGCTGGTGGGATCGCTCTCGACCAGGCGTTCCCGCAACAAAAAATGGTAAAAGGATTTCAGGGCCGCCAGGTGCTGGGAGATAGTCGCTGGTGAACGTCCTTCTTGTTGCATTTTCACCACATAGGCGACCATTAACCCGCGGGTCACATCCTCCGGGTTTTTGATTCCCGCCTTCTCCATATATTGCAGGAACTGTTGCAGATCGCTGTTATAGGAAGCCAAGGTATTTTCTGCCAGGCCCCGTTCTACCACCAGGTAATAAAGAAATTCATCTATCAGCTCGCGCACGCTGCACCACCATTCCCCATAAGTTTACCAGATTATTTCCACATGTAAAGGTAAAAGTCCTCCAACAGCACCAGAAAAAACCACAAAAAAATCCGCCCCTCCGGGCGGATGGCGTTTATTCACCCCGATAAAACCCTCTGAGCTTTTCCAGTAAACTTTCCAGGCGACCGGAATCCTGGACTGCTGGAGCCGAGGCCGGTTGTTCCTGTCTTTGCATATTGGCCGGCGCGTTACCCGGCCCGGCCAGGTCGGCAGTGTTCCCTCCAATCAGTTGCCCCAGCAATACCGTTACCACCAGCGCCGCAGCCAGGAGCCACACTATTTTCCGGCGCCAGTTGCTAATGGATACGACAATCATCCCGCACCCCTCCGTTCCTTCAAAAATAAGCAAGAACTGCCCGGGCAAAGAAGGGAGACAGGTAGGCCTCTACCAATCCCCCACCTACCAGGAGTACCGTCACCAGTAACATGAGAAAAGAGTAGGTTAAAAAGCGCGGCATGATGGCCCCGCCGACCTGGCTGCGACCACGCATTAAGCCGATGGAGAAGGAGATCCCCAGGACGGCAGCCAGAAACAGGGCCGGTATCTGAATAATATTGGGCGGCAAAATGGCCAGGAAGGAGAAAGCCACCCCTGCCAGGGACTTTTGCTGGACCAAAAAACCGACGGTGAAACCCAGGATGGCCCCCTTGAAAAAGATAAGCCCGATAATTAAGGGGATGCCGATTACCGTTAAACCCAAAAACCACACCAGGCCCATTTCCTTCAAGGCGCTCATTAGGGCCTGGTAGGCGGCATATTTAAATGCCGGGCCTTCGCCCTTAAACTGGTTTAAGAGCTTCTCCAGGTAGGAGCCCAGCTGGCTTACCTGTTGGGCTTCCAGGAAGTTAACGGCTACCGTCCCGGCCACAATCCCGGCCAGGAAGAAAAAACCGACCAGCAGGTACAGGCCCAGGTTATCGTGCAGGTGTCGGGCCAGGGTTCGCTCCACCTCACACCCTCCCCGGGGCAGTGGCAGGAGAATTTCCACCCCCTAGATACTTATTCCGGTCCAGGATAATTATGCCTGCCAGATCCGGGCTGCGGCCAGGATTCCGGCAATACTTTTAGCGTCCTGAAGCTCTCCCCCCAGGGCCATGGTTACGGCCTCCGCCAGGGGAACGCGGACGATTTCAATGAATTCATCATCATCGGCCTTTTCCCGGTGGGGACGCAGGCCTGTGGCGAGAAAAAGGTGCATTATTTCATTGGAAAAGCCCGGCGTGGAATAGAAGGTTAAGAGGGGTTGCCATTCAGCTGCCGCCAGGCCGACCTCTTCGGCCAGCTCTCGCTGGGCGCAAGCCAGGGGCTCTTCGCCGGCATCGAGTTTCCCGGCTGGAATCTCCAGGGTCGCCCGGTTAATAGGATAGCGGTACTGGCGCACCAGGTAGACGTTTTTTTCGGCATCAAGGGCGATGATGGCCACTGCTCCGGGGTGCTCTACCACCTCGCGGCTGGCCTCGCGACCGTTGGGCAGTCGCACCTTATCCCGGCGCAGGTTTAAGATACGGCCTTCGTAAATGCGCTCTGAGGTAAGGCGGGTTTCGGTTAGGTCCATGAAATAAGTCCTCCTTCGTAAATAGCTTTGCTATGGAAATTGGTGCTCGCAACCGCTAATGGGCTGGCGGTCACAGGCGAAAGGCGACTTTGGTTCGAGGCGATAGCAAACTAAGCGAAGCCGCACCGCGGCGGCGGTGAACGGGATGGGGATCGTAACGGAACTTCAGAAGCTTAAAGTAACACACCCCGTTATGATTGATCAAAAGGACTAAACCGAGCCACCCCCGCCGCCGCGGAAGGCTGAGCGCCAAGTTTGCCAGCCGAGAACCACCGGAGCCTGAGACTGTAACCGCCAGCCCTCCAAACCGACCAGCAATATTGCGAAACCTGGCTGGCACTGTCAAAATTAAGAAACTGGCGGCTGCCGCCAGTTTCCCCTCCAACCTCCTGTTTTTCGCTATCATATCTATCTAAAGCCTCGTTAGTTTTAGCCGGTTAATTTATCTTGGCGCCGATCCGCAGCTTATCGGCAACCATGGCGATAAACTCCGAGTTGGTGGGTTTACCCCGTTCAACATTAATAGTGTACCCAAAGAATTTATTCATCATCTCGACATTGCCCCGGTCCCAGGCTAGTTCGATGGCATGACGGATGGCCCGCTCGACGCGGCTGGGGGTAGTCATATACTTGCGGGCAATGAGAGGATAGAGCTCTTTCGTTACCGCCCCCAGGAGGCTGACGTCGTCAATGACCATGAGGATGGCCTCCCGCAGGTACTGATAACCCTTGATGTGTGCCGGCACACCCATCTGATGAATAATTTTGGTTACCTCAACGTCCATGTTCCGGCCGGCCCGGTTAATCTGGGGCGGTGCCGCCGGCAAGGGATGGCCGTTGGCCAGTTGCCGCAACCGGTTCCCCAGGACTTCTAGGTCAAAGGGTTTTAGTATGTAATAGTCAGCCCCCAGCTCGACCGAACGCATGGTCATACTCTCTTGCCCCAGGGCGGTAAGGATAACTATCTTCGGCCGCGGCTCAAAATTTAAAACCTGAAGTTTTTCTAATACCCCGATGCCGTCTAGGTGCGGCATGATAATATCCAGGATGACAATGTCGGGTTCCTGTTCCTGGATAAGCTGCAGGGTTTCCTGCCCGTTATGGGCTACACCGGAAAGGACAAAATCCTGCTGATCTTGAAAGTATTCTTCCAGCACCTCGCAAAATTCCCGATTATCATCGGCAATAAGTACTTTAATAGCCTCCATATTATTTCATCCCGCCTCCTGCAAACCCTGTCATTTATTTGGCAGATAGTGTTTCGACGTCCAGGGGGGATAATCCTTCCATCCGCAGAAAGAGGCAAAAGTTTTGGTTATCCAACATAATATTCCATAAAAAGGAAATAACCAGGGGTTTCGACAGCAGCGCCCCTGGTTGAAGTCGCAGGTACTAAATTTGTCTCCTGTAGCATCCATTCGGCCAGGACGCCGTAACCTCGAGTTGGATCATTAATAAAAACGTGGGTTACGGCACCTACCAGTTGCCCATCCTGGAGAATGGGGCTGCCACTCATACCCTGGATAATGCCGCCGGTAATGGCTAGCAACCGCGGGTCAGTAATCTTGAGGATTAGGCCCTTACCGCTAGCCCGCTGGTTAGGCATAACCCGTTCGATTTCCACCTGGAAACTTTCGACCTTTTCCCCTTCTAAAACCGTCAAAATTTCCGCCGGTCCAGGATGCACACTATCGGCCAGGGCCACCTGTACTTGTTGCTCGCTACCGGGCCTCCCGGAGATCGTCCCAAATATGCCAACAGTCGTATTCTTTTGTATTATACCGGTAAACTGACCATTATCCAGGAAGACCCCCAGCTTTTCACCGGGTTGACCACGATGCCCCTGGTGGATACCCTGGATAGCAGCTGCTACGATCTTACCACCGCTGATATCCATGGCCGTCTGGCCATCGCTACCGGTGACTACATGACCCAGGGCGCCAAAAACGCCCTTGCTTTGTTCAAAAAAAGTCAGGGTGCCGACACCGGCTGTACTATCCCGGACATAAACGCCGATCCGGAAGCGCCCGGTTTCCTGGCAGTACCGGGGCTGGATATTGAGATTTAATAGCCGGCCGTCTCTTTTGACGGTTAGCCGGGCTGGACGGTTAGCCTGGCCAGCGGCATTAATCAGGTTGGCTACTTCCTGGTCACTGGTTACCTTTTGTCCATCAATGGTCAGGATGGTGTCGCCTGTTTCCAGGCCTGCCTGCCGTGCCAGGTATACTTTATTACCATGTTCATCGATAACAGCCGCTTGACCCACCACCTGGACACCCTCGGTCTTCAGAAAAACCCCGATAGCTTGACCGCCAGGGGAAACGTATACCGGCTGGACCAGCTGGATGGTGATATTCTTTAAGGGAATGAAGCCAAAGAGTTTTAATTGTAATTGCAACCACTGGGGAAAACTGCTGGTGGCGGTACTGGTCCGGTCACCGCTGGCAATCTGGACCTCAACCTGGCGAGCCAGGCCTGGCGGCAGGTCCCAGGGCAGGGTAAGGGGCGCTGTTGCTGTGAGCCGCTGTTGCCAGGGCAAGGTAAAGAAGTTGCGTACCGGTGAAGCCAGACCACCATAGAGGATCATTGCCGCCAGCACCAGGCCCAGTATCCGGTGCCCCAGGCGTTTCAAGGGCATCACCTTCCCCTGAGGATTTTCATAATAATAGTTAGGTTTAGCATCTTAAGGGCTGGAGGTACAGCTCCGGGCTCCGGTGGTTCTCGGCTAGCAAACTTGGCGCTCAGCCTTGCTCGGCGGCGGGGGTGGCTGGACTTATCTTTTTTACGGCTTCACTGGGTTTGCTAAGGCCTCGAACCAAGTCGCCCTTCGCCTGTAGCCTCCAGCCCTTTGCCGGTAAAGACGTTAATCCAAGCCACAGCTTAAACGTGATTTTGTTTTTTGTTCTAAACATAAAATAACCTCAAGTCGTTGCTTTTATGCTGTCAAAAACGACCTGAGGTGGAGATTTGGCCTGATTCATGGAGATATCAAGCTATATTTACTGCTATTTGCTTTTTTTTAGCATAAATTTCATTTTGTGGCCGCCGATTGCCTTAAAAGATCGGCGGCGTGTTCCCTGGCCACCTGGCTGGCGGAGCCGGATAAGAGTCGCGCCAGCTCGTCGACCCTGTCCTCACCCTGCAAGATTGCCACCCTGGTAAAGGTGCGGCCGTCCTGGACAACCTTGCTGACCCGGTAGTGCCGGCTAGCGTAACTGGCCAGCTGGGCCGAATGGGTAATGCTAAGAACCTGGTGCCGGCGGCTGATGGCCGCCAGGGTCCGGGCTACAGCCCGGGTGGCGGCGCCGCCGACCCCGGCGTCAATTTCATCAAAAATCAAGGTCGGAACAGCGTCAACCTCGGCCAGGATATTTTTTAAGGCCAGCATGACCCGGGCCATCTCGCCGCCGGAAGCAATCTGGGCCAGGGGACGCGTGCCCTCACCGGGGTTGGGTTGAAAAAGAAAGGTGACCTCATCCAGGCCTTTGGGGCCAGATCCACCGGACTCTGTACAGGCCACCTTGATCCGGGCCCGGGGCATGGCCAGGTCCTTGAGAATCTCCTCCAGATCTTTTTCAATTTTTGCGGCTGCCTCCAGGCGCCGCCGGCGTAAAAATTGAGCCCTTTCCCGGTACCTTGCCTCAGCCTGCTGGATCTCTTTTTCCAGATCGGCGGCCTGCTGTTCCCGCTGTTCCAGCCCTTCTAGGGCTGCCGCTGTTGCGGCCTGGTAGGCCAGAATGGCCTGGATACTATCGCCGTACTTACGTTTTAAATTCTTGATTAATTCCAGGCGATTTTCGATCTCTTGCAACCGCCGGGGATCGTACTCCAGGCCTTCACCATAACGGTGCAGGCTGCGGGCTACCTCTTCCACCTGGGCTGCCGCTCCTTCAAGGGTTGCCTGATAGACCTGTAACTCCGGGTCAATAGCGGCCAGGGTTGCCAGTTCTGCCGCCGCCTGGCTGATTTGATCGTAGGCGGACCGGCCTTCCCCGGTAAAAAGGCCGGTATAAATTGCCGCCGCGCCCCGGGCCAGTCTTTCGGCATTATTGAGGATATCCCGCTGGTGGGTTAATTCCTCTTCTTCCCCGAGGTGCAGGTTAGCCGCAGCTATCTCCTTGATTTGGTATTGCCAGAAATCACGCTGCTGCTCCCTTTCCCGGGAATTGCCGCAGAGTTCTGCCAGTTTATTTTTTAACTCCTGCCAGCTGTTATAGAGTTCCCCGACCTCCTGCCGCAAAGTCATCAGGTTGGCCAGGCTATCCACCATGTCCATTTGATAGGCCGGCCTGAGGATGGACTGGTAGGCATGCTGGCCGTGGATATCGACCAGCATCTGGCCAATGCGCTGGTACATCCCTAGGGTCAAGCTACGGCCGTTGATGCGGCAGCTGTGCCGGCCGCTGCGGCAGATCTCCCGGTTAAGGAGCAAGGTACCATCCTCTTCGGCGGGCACGCCCATTTCGGCCAGGGCCGCGGCCAGGCCCGGCAGGCCGGCAGCCTGGAAAAGGCCCCGGACTTCCGCCTTCTCCGCCCCGGCCCGGATATACTCTGCCGAAGCCCGCGCCCCCACCAGCAACCCGACAGCGTCCACGATAATTGATTTGCCGGCACCCGTTTCACCGGTGAGGACCGTCAACCCTGGCTCCAGGCTGAGCTGCAGGGACTCGATTAATGCCAGGTTCTCGATTTGCAGTTCCCGGAGCACCTTTTTCACCCTTCCCCTAGTTCCCGGAAGCGTTGTAAAACTGTAGCCACCGCTTCCTTGGGTTTGACAATCACCAGAATGGTATCATCACCAGCCACAGTACCGATAACCTCCGGCCAGTCGATGGAATCCAGGCAGGAAGCCACGGCGTGGGCGGTTCCCGGTAGGGTTCGGATTAAAATTAAATTTTCGCTAGCATCAACTTTTATAACCGAGTCGGCAAACAGGCGCTGCAACCGGCTGTAGGGATTAATGAGGCGTTGCCCGGGGGGTGCGGCATAACGGTAGAGATTTTCCCCTGCCGGAACCTTAATTAAGCCCAGCTCTTTGATATCCCGGGAGACGGTAGCCTGGGTTACCCTGAGACCCCGCCGGCGCAGCTCTTTAGCCAGCTGATCCTGGGTGGCTATGGGCATGGCGGCTATCAGCTTCAGGATTAACTGCTGGCGCTGGATTTTCATCATCCTGCCTGCTCCCCCCTTCCTTGAGCTTTTCCCGCACCAGGCTGAAAAAGGTGTTGTTTTGCAACCTGATTAAGCGGGTTGGCGTTCCGGCCCGGGTGACCTTGATGACGTCACCATCCCGGAGGTGCAGCCCTTGTTGGCCGTCAACTGTCAGCATCACCTCGGCACCGGGGGCGTGAACGCAGACCTTGATGGTCTGCTCGCCCGGTACTACCAGGGGTCGGGCATAAAGGGTATGGGGACAAATGGGCGTGAGAATCATGACCTGGAGTTGGGGCGAGACCAGGGGACCCCCCGCCGACAGGGAATAGGCCGTGGAACCTGTCGGGGAGGAGACGATTAAACCATCCGCCGGGTAGGTGTCCAGGTAGGCAGTATCAATATAAACCTCCAGGCGCAGCATGCGGGAAAAGGCACCCTTGGTAATGACGATATCATTTAAAGCCGTACAAGATAGTACCTGTTCCGCCCGTTGCACCGCGCCCTGGAGCATCATGCGCTCTTCCACCCGGTAAGCGCCGGCCAGGAGTTTGTCCAGGGCCGGGTAAAGCTCCGCCAGTTCAATCTCCGTAAGGAAGCCCAGGTGGCCCAGGTTGATGCCCAGGATGGGGGTTCCGGTGGGAGCCACCAGCCGGGCGGCCCGCAGGAGGGTGCCGTCACCCCCCAGGGCTAAAAGGACCTGGGCCGTGATTACTGCGTCTTCCGCCACGCCCTTTGCCGGGCACCCCAGGGCGGCAGCTTTCCGGTGGGAGATCAGGACCTGGACCTGCCGCCGTTCAAGGTAGTCAATAATCTCTAGGGCCGTTTCCCGGACCCGGGGTTTTTCCAGGTTGGCGACCATGCCGATCCGCTGCACTCTATTCCCTCATTTCTTTCTCTGCGAAACTTCCCTGTGGGCAGCGGCCACTGTTGCCTCGATTAGGGCCGGCCAGGTACCCTCCGCCAGGGCCGGGCCCCCTAAGCCCAGCCAGAGGAGGAATTCCCGGTTGCCTTCCGGACCCAGGATGGGTGAGTAGGTAAGACCCCGGACTTTAAGACCCAGGCCGGCAGCACCGGCCAAAACCTCCTGCAGGATCTCCCGGTGGACGGCTGCCTCGCGCACTACGCCCTTTTTGCCGACCCGGCCGGGACCGGCTTCAAACTGGGGTTTCACCAGAGGTATTATTTCTCCTTCCGGTTTCACGCACCTGGCGACGGCCGGCAAGATCTTTAACAGGGATATAAAAGAGACATCAATGGTGGCTACATCCACAGGTTCGCCCAGGAGCCCCGGTTCCAGGTAGCGGGCATTGACCCGCTCCAGGACGACAACCCTGGGGTCCTGGCGCAGGGACCAAGCCAGCTGGCCATAACCCACATCGACGGCATAGACCCGGGCCGCTCCGTGCTGGAGGGCACAGTCGGTAAACCCGCCGGTGGCAGCCCCCACGTCAAGGATTATTTTACCCGTTAAATCAATCTTGAAGACCTCCAGGGCGTGGGCCAGTTTCAGGCCGCCCCGGCTGACGTAGGGCAGGGAGTATCCCGTCAGGCGGATGGCCGCCGCCAACGGTACAGCAGCACCGGGCTTGTCTACCGGGACTTCGTCGACCAGCACCTCCCCAGCCATAATGGCCGCCCGGGCCTGTTCGCGGCTGGGATAAAGGCCCCGTTGTAGCAGCAGGAGGTCCAGGCGCACCTTAGCCACCCCAAATCCCCCTGCTCTGGCTACGTTTCCGGGTCAGGGCCGGCTTTTCCTGGAGTATGGCCTGGACGGCGGCCTTGATCCCGGCCGGCGTCAGGCCCAGGTGCTCCCGGAGCACCTGGGGATTACCCTGGTGGACAAACTCGTCCTTGACCCCCAGACACTGCACCCGCACGTCCTGGCGGCCGTTCCTGGCCAGCAGTTCCAGGACCGCGCTGCCAAAGCCGCCGGCCAGGATATGTTCTTCCACCGTCACCAGGCGGCCGGTAAGGTCCGCCCAGGACAGGATCAATTCTTCATCCAGGGGTTTAACAAAGCGGGGGTTGATAACGGTAGCCTCAATCCCCTCCCCGGCCAGGTCCCGGGCCGCCTCCAGGGCGGCATAGACCAGGGGTCCCAGGGCCAGGATAGTGACGTCCCGGCCGCGGCGCAGGATCTCGCCCCGGCCCAGGGGTAAAGGCTGGGCCGCCCCCGTCAGGGGTACGCCTACGCCGGCGCCCCGGGGATACCGCAGGGCTGCCGGTCCCCGGTAACGGAGGGCTGTAACCAGCATGTGCCGGAGCTCCTGTTCATCTTTGGGAGCCATCAAGACCAGACCAGGAATACTCCGGAGCAAAGAGACATCAAAGAGGCCCTGGTGGGTTTCGCCATCCTCTCCCACCAGGCCGGCCCGGTCGATGGCCAGAACTACCGGCAGTTCCATCAGGGCGATATCGTGGATTACTTGATCAACGGCCCGCTGGAGAAAAGTCGAATAGATGGCTACTACCGGGTGCAGGCCGGCGGCGGCCAAACCAGCGGCCATGGTCAGGGCATGCTGCTCAGCAATGCCGACATCGAAAAAGCGCCGGGGAAAGCGCCGCGCAAAGGGGGTAAGGCCGGTGCCATCGGGCATGGCGGCTGTAATGGCCACCAGGTGGTCATCCCTTTCCCCCTGGCGCACCATCTCCGCACCGAAAACAGCCGTATAAGTTGGTGGACCGCCTTTATTCAGCGCTTCTCCCGTCGCCGGGTCGAAGGGGCCGATGCCATGGAAGCGGTCCGGCTGCTTTTCGGCCGGTTGGTAGCCCTTGCCTTTGGTAGTTATCACGTGGACCAGCACCGGCCCCCGGGTATTGCGGGCGTGCTGGAGAACTTCCCGCAGCTGGGGGATATTATGCCCCTCGATGGGTCCCAGATAGGTAAAGCCAATCTCCTCAAAGAACATGCCGGGAACAACCAGGTACTTAAAGCTGTCTTTGAGGCGGTCAATGACCTTAAGAACCCGGGGCCCCACGTGGGGCAGGCGATTGAGCAGGTTCTCCAGCTCTTCCTTACCCCGGGAGTACATAGGGTCCGTCCGCAAGCGAGAAAGATAGGCCGCCAGGCCGCCCACCGGCGGGGCGATGGACATCTCGTTATCATTTAAAACAACAATCAAGTCGGTCTGCAGGTGGCCGGCGTGGTTCATAGCCTCGAAGGCCATCCCACCCGTCAGAGCACCATCGCCGATGACGGCGACTACCTGGTAGTCTTCCTTTTTTAAGTCCCGGGCCAGGGCCATCCCCAGGGCCGCGGAAATGGAGGTACTGCTGTGGCCGGTGTCAAAGACATCATAAGGGCTCTCGGCCCGTTTGGGAAAACCGCTGATCCCGCCGAACTGGCGCAAGCCCACCATGGCTTCCCGCCGGCCGGTGAGGATCTTATGCACATAGCACTGGTGACCCACGTCCCAAATGATCTTATCCCGGGGCAAATTAAAGACGCTGTGCAGGGCCAGGGTCAGCTCGACTACCCCCAAGTTGGGGGCCAGGTGGCCGCCGGTACGGGCGACTGCCTGCACCAGCTCCTGACGGACCTCCCGGGCAAGTAGCTCCAACTCCCCGGGAGTCAACTTTTTAACATCAGCCGGTTCCTTTATTTCTGTCAACAGGCTCATTGACGTCTTCCTTTCCTGGACCCATTCTGAATAGGTTGCCAACCGGTTACCTTTTCTATAGCGTGCAGCAACCTGCCGACAAAAAAGACGATTTCGTTAGCCTGGCGCAGGGCAAAGCTTTTGCCCAGGGCTTTACCGCCCACCGTCACCGCTGCCACAACGGCCGTCATCAGGGTGCTAATCAGGATGTCCTCAGTCCCATGTTGGCCGACCAGGCGCAGGATAATTACCGCCCCGATGGCCCCGCTCAGGGTGCCACTGGCATCGCCGATGACATCGTTACAAAAGGTAGCCACCCGGTCGGCATTACGTAAAAGGCTCAGACCCTGGCGGGCGCCGGGTATCTTTTTAGCAGCCCGCGCATGCAAAGGGGCTTCAACAGCTGCTGCCGTCGCCACGCCGATGATGTCAAAAAGAATGCCCGCCAGGATAATTAGCAGCAACAGAACAAAGGAGAGGATAATCGAAGTTATTTTACCCAAAAAAAATTGGGAACCATAGCCTGCTGCCAGGGCTATAAAAAAAGTTCCCCCGCCCATGGTCAGGGCATTCAACCAGGAGGAACGACCTTGTGTTTTGGCCACTTTATATTTTATGCCTCCACCACCGGCAAGGTTATGTAGAACAGGTAAAAAATAAATTGGCAGTGGGTGGCAGCGGACCGGATAAATGTTATGGCTTAGGTCCAGTAGGTTTTCCCGACAACCTACCATGCGTCGCCGTCATGGCGGTTTCCCTTTAAAGGTTGCCCTGCCCCGTCACCGACGGCAGGACTGGATTACCACTTAGCACATACTTTAATCCCCGGTCAGCCTTACAGGTGGTAAACAGTCTAGGGGTTTTCCCCGGCAATCCCGACCATCTTTTAGCCTCTTTTGCAACAGGAGTTTCCGCTAAGAGCACCGGCTTTCGGCGAAAACCGGGCCAGGCCAACCAGCCTGCATCCACCCCTGCCGCTCAAGGCAGGCTACGCTGCAGCCAGCACCCTCCGTACCAACTGCAGGTTTCCACCCCAGGCCATAGTATTTGTTCCTGCCGGGAACTTTCCCACGCACCTGGGTCTCCGCGGAGGGAGGGTCCACGCCTACATGCCATTGTAGATCGCCCCCCCTCCTTAACTCCCAGTACCAACCCCCGACTGGGCGTCGGCAGCCAGCACCAGGAACTTCATCGTTGTGCCCTTGACGAATTTTTAGGCCCGTCTTCAAAGATGGTGGTCTTGACTAGAATACTGCGCCACCCACCAAACAAGGTATTTAATTTTACCATTGTCAGCTGTCTTAGGCAAGTTTTTGCGCTGACATGATGTATTATAAGCTATCCGGTCGTAATCAGCAAGCACTACGGCAGGAGGCCCTGGTTGGCCACCGGCGGCCACAGTTGCTGGCCAGCGGCCATAACTTTAACCCTCATTAATGCACCTCGATGCTCATTCCTGCCGCTTGAGAACAAACCCGGCCAGGAGAGCCAGGGGTGTGGCCGCCGGTCCCAGTGCCCGGGCGCAGTCCTCAGCTTCCTGGCAGAGCTCTGCGGCCTTCTGCCGGGAGGTCGCCAGGCCCAGGCAGGCGGGATAAGTGGCCTTCCCCCGGGCGACATCGCCGCCGCCCTGCTTACCCATCCGGCTGAAATCGCCGGTAATGTCCAAAATATCGTCGGTGATCTGGAAGGCCAGGCCCAGGGCTTCGCCATAACGGGTTAAAAGAGCCAGCTGTTCCTCTCCCGCGCCGCCCAGGAGGCCCCCCAAGCGCAGGCAGGCCCGGATGAGGCTGCCGGTCTTGTGGCTGTGAATATAATCTACCGTGGTGACGGTCACCGGCTGGCCTTCAGCCTCCATATCGACTACCTGGCCGCCGATCAATCCCTGGCTGCCGGCGGCGACGGCCAGCTCTCCCATTGCCTGCAAGACCCTTTCCGGCGGTATGTCCGCCGGGACGCGGCTTAATACCGCAAAGGCCTGGGTCAGGAGGGCGTCGCCCGCCAGCAGGGCTATGGCTTCACCATAAACCCGGTGGCAGGTCGGCCGGCCGCGGCGGTAATCGTCGTTATCCATGGTCGGCAGGTCGTCATGGATGAGGGAATAGGTATGGATAAGTTCCACGGCGCAGGCGGCGGGCAGCAGGGGCTCCCGCGGGCTGCCTACGGCTTCACCTGCTGCCAGGACCAGGATGGGCCGCAGCCGTTTACCCCCGGCAAAGAGGCTATAGTACATGGCCTGGTGGATGACCGGCGGGTAACTATCCGCCGGCGGCAGACATTCCCGGAGGGCCTCCTGAACCTGCTGCCGGCGTTCCTCCAGGTAGCTGTCAAGATTCGTTGTTTTCACCCCCATCCGGGGCTATCTCCCTGGTCACTACCTCGCCGTCCTGGAGGAGGAGCACCTGGAGTTTCCCTTCAACCTCCTTGAGGCGTTGCCGGCACAGGCGTACCAGGCGGACCCCTTCCTGGTAGCGAACCAGGGATTCCTCCAGGGTCAACCCTTCCCCTTCCAGGGCCCGGACTATTTCTTCGAGCTTTTGTAAAGCCGCTTCAAAGGTCAGCTGTTCCTCTTCGGGCATATCGAACCTCCGCTTCGTCAACTTCTTCCACCTGGCACTGAAGGGAGCCTTCCCGCAAGATGATCTCGACCCTGGCGCCCGGGGTTACTTCCCGGCTGGACTTCAGGGGCGGACCGCCGCCAGGGCGGCGGCAGACGGCGTAGCCCCGGGCGAGGAGGGCCAGGGGGCTGGCGGCTTCCAGGCGGGCCGCTAGGAGTTGCAGGGCCTGTTCCCCCTCACCGCGACGGCGTTCCCAGGTGGTCAAGAGGCGCTGTTCCAGGCCGTCCAGGTACTGCTGGCGGTAATAGAGCTCCTGGCGGGGCCGGTCCAGGCCACGGCTTCTAGCCAGGCGTTCCAGGCGGGCCCGGGCTATTTCCAGGCGGTGTTCCAGGCCGCGCCAAGCGCGGCCGGCCAGGATCTCCAAACGCCTCTCCAGTTCCGCCTTTACCGGTACGGCCATTTCTGCTGCTGCCGAAGGGGTCGGCGCCCGTCGGTCGGCCACCCGGTCGGCCAGGGTGAGATCCGTCTCATGACCCACAGCGGCGATAACAGGTACTGGGCAGGCATAGATCGCCCGGGCGACAATCTCGGTGTTAAAGGCACTCAGGTCCTCGGCCGAGCCGCCGCCGCGGCCGATAATAATAACATCCACGCCGCCCCTCTTCCCCAGGAGTTCCAGGGCCAGGGCCAGCTGCCGGGGGGCCGTCTCCCCCTGCACCCTGGCTGGAGCCAGGAGCAGACCAATGCCGGGAAAACGCCGCCGGCTGACAGTAATCATATCCCGCAGGGCAGCCCCGGTGGGGGAGGTGACCAGCCCCACCCGGCGGGGCAGAAGGGGCAGGGGCCGCTTGCGCTCCGGGGCAAAGAGGCCTTCCCTTTCCAACCGGGCCGTTAATTCCTGGAGGGCCAGGTTGGCCAGGCCTATTCCTGCCGGAAATATCTCCGCTACATAAAGCTGATAAACGCCGTCCCGTGGGTAAATTGAGACCTGCCCCCGGGCGATTACCTCCAGACCGTCCCGCAGGCCCAGGGCGAAGCTACGGCTGCGTCCCTGGAACATGACACAGCGTAAGGTTGCCACCCGGTCTTTCAGGCTGAAATAGAAGTGCCCCGAGGCCGGGCAGCGCAGGTTGGAAATCTCGCCCTTTATCCAGACATTGGCCAGGTGGCCGTCATTGGCCAGGAGACGTTGTAAATAGGCGGTGAGTTCCCCCACCGCCAGGACTCTAGCCTCCGGCACTAGCGCCGGGCCGCCTCGACTGTATTTTTCAGAAGCATGGCAATGGTCATGGGGCCTACCCCGCCGGGAACCGGGGTAATCCAGCCGGCCTTCCGGGAGGCGCTTTCAAAGTGGACGTCACCCACCAGCTTTTTCTCAGCGATGCGGTTAATGCCCACGTCGATGACTACGGCGCCTTCTTTAATCATATCCCCGGTAATCATTTCCGGTTTGCCCACCGCGGCAATAAGGATGTCCGCCTGGCGACACTCGGCGGCCAGGTCCCTGGTGCGCGAGTGGCAGATGGTCACTGTGGCGTGGCGGGCCAGGAGCATCATGGCCACCGGTTTACCGACAATGTTGCTGCGTCCGACCACTACTGCCTTCTTGCCTTTGGGGTCGATACCCGCTTTATCCAGCAGAACCATGCAGCCGTGGGGGGTGCAGGGATAGAAGCATTTGTCGCCGATTACCAGGTTGCCGACGTTGGCCGGGCTGAAGCCGTCGACATCCTTTTGCAGGGCGATGGCGTCGATGACGGTTTTCTCATCAATATGCCGCGGCAAGGGCAGTTGTACCAGAATGCCGTGAATCTGGGGGTCTTTATTCAGCTGGTCGATTAGTTTTAAAAGTTCATCCTGGCTGGTCTCGGCCGGCAGGCGGTAGACCGCCGAATAGATACCGACTTCTTCGCAGGCACGATGTTTATTGCGGACGTACACCTGGGAAGCCGGGTCTTCCCCTACCAGGACTACGGCCAGACCCGGATTAATCCCTTCGGCTTTAAGCCGGGCAACCTCTTCTTTCACTTCGGCCCTGACTTCTTCGGCAATCTTTTTGCCGTCGAGAATTTGTGCTGACATGAAAATACAACCTCCTCGATAAATCAATTACTTCTCCCGTAAATAGGCATCGATGGCCCGGGCGGCGGCTTTGCCGGCTCCCATGGCCAGGATGACAGTGGCGGCGCCGGTGACGATGTCACCGCCAGCAAAAACGCCCTGTCGTGAGGTGGCGCCGGTAGCCTCATCTGCAGCAATGGTCCCTTTGCGGGTTAGCTCCAACCCCGGCGTGGTCCGCAGGACCAGGGGATTGGGGCCCTGGCCGATGGCGATAACGACGGTATCTACCGCCATGTCGAACTCAGAACCGGGGATGGCGACCGGCCGCCGCCGGCCCGAGGCATCAGGCTCGCCCAACTCGAAGCGTTGGCAAGTCATGCCCGTTACCACACCCTGGTCGTTACCGTGAATGCGCACCGGGCTGGTCAGGAGGCGGAACTGGACGCCCTCTTCCTCGGCGTGTTCAATCTCTTCCTTGCGAGCCGGCATCTCCGCCGCCGAGCGGCGGTATACGATATAGGATTCTTCTGCGCCCAGGCGCAGGGCCGTACGGGCGGCGTCCATAGCCACATTGCCGGCACCGATGACAGCTACCCTTTTACCGACTTTAATGGGAGTAGCATATTGGGGGAAGAGGTAAGCCTTCATCAGGTTGGTCCGGGTCAGGAACTCGTTGGCCGAGTATACGCCCAGGAGGTTTTCCCCGGGGATCCCCATGAAATGGGGCAGCCCGGCTCCCGTACCGATGAAAACGGCGTCGTAACCCTGCTCCAGCAGCTCGTCCACCGTGGTCAGCTTGCCCACCACAGCGTTGGTCCGGATCTCCACTCCCAACCGGCGGATGGTAGCGATCTCCTGCTGGACAATCTTTTTGGGTAAACGAAACTCGGGGATACCGTACATCAAAACCCCCCCGGGTACATGGAGGGCTTCAAAGATTGTTACTTGATGCCCCATCCGGGCCAGGTCCGCAGCTGCCGTCAAACCGGCCGGTCCGGAACCGATCACCGCCACCTTGAAGCCCGTCGGCGGTGCCTTTTCCACACTGCCCGGCTCCCCCTTGCTCAACTGGTAATCAGCCAGGTAACGTTCCAGGCGGCCGATACCCACCGGCTCGTGTTTTTTGGCCAGGGTACAGTATTTCTCGCACTGGCTTTCCTGGGGGCAGACCCGGCCGCAGATGGCCGGCAGGTTGTTCTTTTCCTTGATTTTATTAATGGCACCGTCGAAATCCTGCTCCTTCAGCCGGGCGATAAAGGCCGGTATATCCACTTCTACTGGGCAGCCCTGGCGGCAGGGGGCCTTTTTACACTGGAGACAGCGCTCGGCCTCAGCCAAGGCCATCTCCCGGGTGTAACCCTGGGCTACTTCGTTAAAATTGTGAATCCGTTTTTGCGGCTCCTGGGAGGGCATGGGCGTCTTTTTCGGGCTTAATGGCATCCGCAGCCACCTCCCTCATGGGCTTTGATAATTGCCTGTTCTTCTTCCCGGTACATGTTCATCCGCCGCAGGGCTAACTGCCAGTCAATCTCATGGCCGTCAAATTCCGGCCCGTCGACGCAGGCAAACCTAGTCTCCCCGCCGACACTGACCCGGCAGGCGCCGCACATGCCGGTGCCGTCGACCATAATGGGGTTCATGCTGACGATGGTCTTGACGCCAAAGGGCCGGGTGGTTTCCGCCACAGCCCGCATCATGACCACCGGGCCGATACCCCAGACCCGGGCGACGTTACCTTTTTCCTCTAGGACCTGCTTTAACAGGTCGGTAACAAAGCCGTGGTGCCCGTAGCTGCCGTCGTCGGTGGCGACCAGGAGTTCGCTGGATACGGCCCGCATCGCGTCTTCCAACAGGAGCAATTCTTTGGTCCGGGCGCCAATGATGGAGATGACTTCGTTGCCGGCTTCTTTTAAGGCCCTGGCTATGGGATAAACCGGTGCCACGCCGACGCCGCCGCCTACGCAGACTACGCGGCCGTAATTCTCAATTTCCGAAGGCTGACCCAAGGGGCCGACAAAATCCGCCAGGCTGTCCCCGGCCTCCAGGCAACCCAGGCGCCGGGTGCTATAACCGACTTCCTGGAAGATAGTCGTAATCGTTCCCCGGGAGCGGTCAAAGTCGGCGATGGTTAGGGGGATGCGCTCCCCTGTTTCATCCAGGCGGAGGATGATAAACTGGCCCGGTTGCGCCTTGGCGGCCACCTCCGGGGCCTCAATCTCCAGCAGCTTGATCACCGGCGACATGACTTCTTTCTTTACAATCCGGTACACTAACAGTATTACCCCCTTACGTGCGAGCTAATTGAGTCTATATTGTTATAAGTTCGATACCGAAACCTTTTTTCCTGCTTGCAGGATTAAAAACAAGTTACATCGTTCACAACTCCTCCCTGCACCTCTGCCACTGAAAAACAGCACCCTCGGGCCGACTCCTATCGTGGAACAACCCCGTAAGTTAGCCCCCTCTTGCACCTGGAGCCCTTACCCCGCCCCGGAAACGGTAGTAACACTGGGGTAACGCCGGCGGCCGAAAAAAATCTTGACCGCTACCACCGCGGGGATTAAGATATGATGAGATTGGGAGGGTCAGCTGTGCGCAAACGTATTCTCTACCTTTTAAGCCTGGGGCATATGGTCACCGACATCAACCAGGGCCTGTTGCCCATTTTCCTTTCTGTTTATAAAGATCAGTACGGCCTGAGTTACGCGGCCGCAGGTATGGTCGTCTTCCTTTCTAATATCAGCTCTTCGGTAATCCAGCCCCTCTTCGGCTACTGGTCGGACCGGCACCAGCTGCGCTGGCTCTTACCTGCCGGCTGCCTGGTAGCCGGCCTGGGGATGGCGGCAGCCGGCTATGCTGCCGATTATTTTCTACTGGTAGCTACCGTTTTTATCAGCGGCCTGGGGGTAGCCGCCTATCACCCGGAAGCCTCCAAATCAGCCCATTATATCAGCGGTCCCATGCAGGCTAGTTCCATGTCTATTTTCTCCGTTGGTGGCAACCTGGGTTTCGGCCTGGGGCCCATCATCGCGACCTTTATCCTCGGTCACGGGGGCTTACGGGCCTCGTGGATGGTCCTTATTCCTACGGCAATTACCGTGGGACTCCTGGGCTACACCCTGCCGCTCCTGGGAAAAACCATGGCCGGCGGCCGCCACACGGTGACAGCTCCGGGCGGCAGTAGCAGGTTAAAACCCGGCCAGGCCACCCTGGCAGCCATCACCCTGCTGGTGCTGGTAGTGATTATGCGCTCCTGGTTGCAGAGCGGCCTGACTTATTATATACCCTTTTACTATCTTAATTATCTCCAGGGTAACGAGGACTTCGCCAGCTCCATGCTCTCCATCTTCCTCATTGCCGGGGCGGTGGGCACCCTGGTGGGAGGCCGGCTGGCCGATTACTGGGGCGCCAAGAGAATGATTATCGGCTCCATGATCGTCCTTGTCCCACTGGTAATCGCCTTTCCTTACGTTCAGGGTTTCTGGGTGGCTATCCTCCTGGCCGCCAGCGGTTTTGCCCTGGTTTCCACCTTTGCCCCGGCCATTGTCCTGGCCCAGAACATCCTCTACCAGCATGTGGGTATGGCTTCCGGGCTGATGATGGGCTTTGCCATCGGCACCGGCGGCCTGGGCACCTTCATTCTGGGAGGTATTGCCGATGCCTGGGGCGTGCCCTTTACCATCCAGCTCATGGCCATCATCCCGGCCATCGGTGCTATCCTGGCCTGCTTCCTCCCTGACCTGCGCCCGCGACCGTCCAGCCAGGAGATAATTGTGGCGGCGCCAAAAGAGGCTCCGGCGGCCGCCGGGCAACCGGTGGAGCAAGAGTAAAAGGTTGATGCCTTTTTTATGCCTCGTGGCGGGGTTGGCCCAGCAGGGCGACGCCGATGGCGTTGTCAGAACTATGTTCCGGGGCGGCAAAGTGCAGGCGCGCCCCTACCGCCGGATGTTCCAAGCGGTGACGCAGGCGCTGCCGCAGGTAGCCATTAGCCGCCACCCCGCCGACGATCAAAATATCCAGCAAACCGGTAGCCGCTACTGCCGGCCGCAGGACTCGCTCCAGGGTATTGGCAATACATTGTTCCACCGCCCGGGCCACGGCCGCCGGCGCAGCTCCGGCTGCCAGCAGGCGCTCCGCCTGGCTGGCCGGGCCGGAAAAACTGAAATTATAGTCCCGTACGGCCGAGGTCAGGTGGACCCTGGCCGGACCTGCCTCCCGGGCCAGGCCCTCCAGAGCCGGCCCGGCCGGGAAGGGCAAACCCATGAGGACCCCGGCCCGGTCGACCAGCTGGCCGGCGTGGAGATCCAGGGTACCCCCCAGTTTGACAATGCTAAAACCACCCGCTTTTTCCGCAACCCGCAAGACCTCGGAAGTCCCCCCGGAGAGGTGGACCGCCAGGAAAGGCCCCCGGGGTTGCCAGCCCGCCGACCACAAGCCGGCCTGAATATGCCCTTCCTGGTGGGTGGTAGCCTGGAAGGGCACCCCCAGTGCGGCCGCCAGGCTGCGCCCCTGGCCGGCAGCCACGGTAAAGACCGGCATATAGGAACCTTCCACCGGTCGCGGCTTAACTGCAGCTACGACACGCCGGACTCTTGTTGCCGGGACAGCGGCGAAGATCGTTTCCAGGACCTCCGGCAGGATCTGGACGTGATGAAAAACCGCCGTTCCCTGTTGCAGCCCCTTCTCTCCCGGGGGCACCGGCAACAGGCGGCGGTGGGCGGTGAGTAATTCCCCTTCCTGGCTGACGACAGCCGCTGAACAGGTATAGGCACTGGTGTCAATCCCCAGAATAGCCACTCTCTGACTCCTCACCCAATCCCAGATCCTTACGGGCGTTATCTAGGAGACCGTTGACAAACTTGCCTGCCTCTTCGTTGTTAAAGCCCTTGGCCAGCTCGATGGCTTCGTTGATGACTACCCCGACGGGTGTCTCCCGGTGATACTGCAATTCATACAAAGCCAGCCGCAGGATATTACGATCGACCGCCGCCAGGCGTTCCAAACGCCAGCCGACAGCATACCTGCTGATTATGGCATCAAGCTCCTCCCGCCGGGCCAGGGTTCCTTCTACCAGTTGCCGGGTAAAGGCCGCTACCCGGGGCGGCAGCTCGCCCTCCCCCAGGACCTGTTCCAGGGCCATCGCCGGGCTGGTATGTCCCACATCAATGGCGAAGAGGGCCTGTAGGGCCCTGGCCCTGGCTGCCCGTCTAAGCAAATAGCATCCCCCTCACCAGCGGTCGCCAAAAAAGCGCTGCCAGAGTTCGCGCCAGCCCTGACCTTCATCAAGGCGGTGCCCGATGAAGTAGCCCAGGGTGATGCAAATACCAATAAAAAGGGCTTTGCCGAAGCCCCAGACGGCAGTTACCAGGCCAAAGAGCAGGCCCAGGATAACGCCGATAACCTTGCCTCGATGTTCCCGCCAGAGGTACTCCAACCAGGTAACGAATTCTTCCATCCTGAACCTCTCTCCCCTATTCTACCCGGTGCTGGCCTTCTTGAAAGATACCCTTAATCCGCACCTGCACCTCGGGTACATCCAGGCCAGCAGTGCTGGCTATGTACTCCTGGACCCTTTGCTGGAGTTCCGCCGCCATTTCCGGCAGGTTACGATCGGGGTTGACGGTGAGGTTCAACCGGATGGCCAGGCCGTCCGGGCCGTAATCCAGCCGCGGGCGAATCTCCCGCACCCCTTTGACCTGGCGGGCGGCCCTGACGACCAGGTTCTCCAGGGCCGGCATGGAGATGCTTACCAGTCCTAAATCGGCGGCCTTGATCACCGCCTGCTTTTCCCCTGCCGGGGCCAGGCGCAGGCTCCCCAGCAGAAAACGCAGGGCCAGCAGCAAAAAGACCAGAGCGATGACCCCGCCCAGCAGGCGATACTCATTGTTTAACAGGCTGAATTCGAAGAGATCCAGGGGCACGGTCCACCCGGCGATCACCGCCAGGAACAGGCCGGCCAGGACGGCAGCCAGTAAAGCAAAAAAGGCCAGCATGACTCGATCCAGTGCTGACAAAGTTACGGCCTCCTAACGTACCCGGCTGGTTTCTTCTTCCCGGGTTTCCTGGGGGAAGACTACTCCTTGGACGTGGACATTAACCTCCACCACCTGAAGGCCCGTCATACTCTCAATGGCCTTCTTGACGTTTTCCTGAATTTTAATGGCCACATCGGGAATCCGGACGCCGAAGTTAACGACGATAAACAAGTCAACAGCGGCTTCTTTTTCCCCTACTTCTACTTTAACGCCCTTGGCCAGGTTTTTACGGCCCAGGAGTTCGGTAATGCCGCCGGCAATGCCGCCGCTCATCCCGGCTACGCCTTCAATCTCCGTCGCCGCCAGGCCGGCAATAATGGCTACTACCTCATTGGCGATTTTAATAGTCCCCAGATCGGTTTTAGCCTCTTGTTCCAGAATCTGATCCACTCTGCCCACCTCCGTTTATTCGTTCATTTATTATACCAAAGGCTGACAGTGACCTCAACTGCCAGCCTGAAAAACTTTACCCGGCCATTAACCGGCGCTGGATGAAATTAGTGTAAATCTCCCCCCGCCGGAAAAAGGCATTACCCATAATCTGCAGGTGGAAGGGTATGGTCGTGGGTACCCCTTCGATAACCATTTCCTTTAAGGCGCCGCTCATGCGGTTGATGGCCATTTCCCGTTCTGGTGCCCAGGCAATGACCTTGGCGATCAAGGAGTCATAGTAGGGTGATATGGTGTAGCCGTTGTAAACGGCGCTTTCTACCCGGATGCCAAACCCCCCCGGCGCATGATAGCGCTCGATACGTCCCGGCGCCGGCCGGAAGTTATAAGCCGGGTCTTCGGCATTTATCCGGCACTCCAGGGCATGACCCCGGATCTGGATGTCTTCCTGGCGCAGGCCTAAGGGCGCGCCGGCAGCTACTTTGATCTGCTCCTGGACCAGGTCGATGCCGGTGATGGCCTCGGTCACCGGGTGCTCCACCTGGATGCGGGTATTCATCTCGATAAAGTAGTAACGACCATACTTATCCAGCAAGAATTCCACGGTACCGGTACTGTAATAGTCGGCTGCCCGGGCGGCCTTCAAGGCCAGTTCGCCCATCTCCTGGCGCAATTCCGGGGTCAGGGCCACCGAAGGGGCTTCTTCCAGGATCTTCTGGTTACGCCGCTGCAGGGAGCAGTCGCGCTCGCCCAAGTGAATGATCTGGCCCTCGCCGTCGCCGATAATTTGAAACTCGATATGGCGTGGTTCTTCAATATACTTCTCCAGGTAGACCTGGGAATCGCCGAAGGCAGCCTCGGCCTCCCGCTGGGCGGTTTGGACGGCCTGGCGCAGTTCCCGGGGGCCCTGGGCGACGCGCATGCCCCGGCCGCCGCCCCCGGCTGAAGCCTTAATTAAAACCGGATAGCCGATCTCCCTGGCCGTAGCCAGGGCCTGGTCAAGGTCCTTAATGACTCCCGCGGAACCAGGGACCACCGGCACCCCGGCCGCAATCATGGTGGACCGGGCTGTAGCCTTGTCCCCCATGAGCTGCATGGCCCGCGGTGAAGGGCCGATAAAGGTTATCCCCGAGGTTGCACACATTTCGGCGAAATAGGGGTTCTCCGCCAGGAAGCCGTAACCGGGGTGGATGGCGTCAGCGCCGCTCATTTGGGCGGCAGCGATAATACTGGGTATATGCAGGTAGCTGCGGTTGGCCGGGGCCGGACCGATACAGACGGCCTTGTCGGCCAGGCGGGTGTGCAAAGCCCCCCGGTCGGCCTCGGAGTAAACAGCCACCGTTTCAATATCCAGCTCGCGGCAGGCACGGATAATCCGTACGGCGATTTCGCCACGATTAGCAACTAAGACCCTTTTAAACATAGCAAGCCTCCATAGACGAAGACCTCAGTCCTTTTTTAACTTTTTTAAATGAAAGAGCACCTGGCCGTATTCCACTGGCTGGCCGTTTTCCGCCAGGATGGCCACCACCTGGCCGCCGTTCTCGGCCGTCAGCTCGTTCATTAACTTCATCGCCTCTATTATGCACAGGGTTTGTCCTGCTTTAACCCTGGTCCCCACTTCGACAAAGGGCGGTGCGTCGGGGGAAGGCGCCCGGTAAAAGGTGCCCACCATGGGCGCCCGGACTTCAATAATATCCGCGGCCGGGGCTGGTTTTTCCTGGCCGCCACCCTCCAGGGCCGGCACCTCGCCGGCCGTCTTGACTGCTGGTGCCGGTCCGGCAACGGCTTCCTGGCCGCCACCCCGGCGAATCATTACCTTAACTCCATCGCTTTCTAAATTGAGTTCGGTAATGCCGGTCTCTTCCAGGGCCTTGATGAGCTGGGTAATATCCTTGAGATCCATCCTGGTCGTACCTCCTGCCTCTGCCTGATGCCGGTCCGGGGATTTTACCGTCTGCCTCCCCGGCCGAAGCTGACCTAGCTGGCGTTTCTCTAAAAATTTTCGGGTCACCTGGGGGAACAGGGCATAGGCCACCACATCGTCTTCGTCCCGGGCCAGGTCGCCGATCTCCTGCCGCGCTGCCTCCAGGCCGGGTGCCAGGGTATCGCCTGGCCGGCCCTGGATGGGCTCTTCATCGCCAATAATCAGGCGCCGGATCGCGGCGGGAATGGGCGCCGGCGGTTTACCATAGAGGCCGCGAACGTAATTCTTCACCTCTCCGGGCACCATCTTGTAGCGCTCACCTATGAGGACGTTTAAAACCGCCTGGGTGCCGACAATCTGGCTGGTGGGCGTGACCAGGGGCGGATAACCCAGGTCAGCCCGCACCCGGGGAATCTCCGCCAGGACCTCGTTAATGCGGTCAGCGGCCTTTTGTTCCTTTAACTGGCTGACCAGGTTGGAGATCATGCCGCCAGGGACCTGGTGCTGGAAAACCCACATATCGGTGATGCGGGTGACGCCGCGCTCATAACCCAGCTCCCGGCGCAGGTCATCAAAGTAACGGGCAATCTCAAAAAGGAGATGGAGGTCCAGGCCGGTATCATAGGGCGTTCCCGCCAGGGCGCGGACCACCGTCTCTACCGGCGGCTGGGAGGCGCCGAAGGCCAGGGGCACCGAGGCTGTGTCGACGGTATCCACCCCGGCCCGGGCCGCTTCGAGATAGGCTCCCACCGCCAGGCCGCCGATGTAGTGGCTGTGGAGCTGAACCGGGACGTGGAGTTTTTCTTTAAAGAGTTTGACCAGCTGGTAGGCCTCAAAGGGGGCCAGTAAGCCGGCCATATCTTTAATGCAGATGGAGTCAACCCCCATCTCCTCCAGTTCCAGGGCCGCCTGTAGGTAGTGCTCAACGGTGTGGACGGGGCTGATAGTGTAGACCACCGTACCCTGGACGTGGACACCCTCCTTTTTAGCGGCCACCACCGGGACCTCCATATTGCGCAGGTCATTGAGGGCGTCGAAAATACGGATAATGTCGATGCCGTTGGCTGCAGCCCGGGCAATGAAGGCCCGGACCACATCGTCGGGATAGAGCTGGTATCCCACCAGGGACTGGGCCCGGAGGAGCATCTGCAGGGGTGTCCGCCGTGCGTATTTCTTCAGGGTCCGCAGGCGTTCCCAAGGGTCCTCATCCAGGAAGCGCAAGCAGACGTCAAAGGTCGCTCCCCCCCAGACCTCCAGGGAGTGGTAACCGACACTATCGATCTTCTCAATAATGGGCAGCATGTCGGCCGTAGTCATCCTGGTGGCCCAGAGGCTCTGGTGGCCGTCCCGCAAAGTGGTGTCGGTAATCTTAAGTTGGCTCAAAACTGCTCCTCCCCCGTAAAGAAAAACCCTGGCTAGCGCCAGGGCGAGATTCCCCATGGCTGGCTTTGCAACCGCCATGCCCTATTATATAAATAGCAATCCTGTTATTCAATACCTTAAGAAGAAGTATACAATATATTTACGCCTCACCTCCATATATCATGCTTTAATTATGTTGGGTATTAGGCATGGAAGCAATGAATATTATTGCACTAAAACCTGGTATATGCGCCACAAGGTTAAATACAACTTAACCGGCTGCCCCCCACCATCCCCCTACCCTCTCCGTACCCTCTCCGTTTTATGGTCGTATGGATCATAAAGTAAAATTTAACCTGATAGTAAAGAGTTTCTTGCAAAGGGGGTTTTAAAGGGTGACCCCGGACTTAAAAATGGCAATCTCCCTTGAGCCCATAGTTTCCGCTTTTATCCATTCTCCGGAAGCTACCCGCAAAACCTGCTCCAGTAATTCTCCGGCCAGCTCCGCCGTATTTTCGCCCTCCAGGACCCTACCGGCATTAAAGTCAAACCACTGCCGCTTCTTTTTATAAATAGTACTGTTGCTGGCTACCTTCAACGTTGGTACGCAGGTGCCAAAGGGCGTGCCCCGGCCGGTGGTGAACAGGATTATCTGGCAGCCGGCCGCCGCCAGGGCCGTGGATGATACCGGGTCATTGCCCGGGGCGCTTAAGATGTTGAGCCCCTGCTCCCGGCATCTTTCGCCGTAGGCCAGAACGTCCACCACCGGCGCCGTACCGCCTTTCTGGACGCAACCCAGGGACTTCTCCTCCAGGGTGGTGATGCCGCCTTCTTTATTGCCCGGCGAAGGATTCTCGTAGACCGGCTGGCCGTGGTCCAGGTAATACTGCTTCCAGGTGTTGATGAGGTTTACTATCTTTTGAAACACTCTTTCGTCTACGGCCCGGTCCATCAGGATGGTCTCGGCGCCGAACATCTCCGGCACCTCGGTAAGTACCGCCGTGCCGCCGCCGGCTACTACCCGGTCGGCCACCAGGCCGACCAAGGGGTTGGCGGTAATGCCGGAGAAGGCGTCGGAGCCACCACACTTGAGCCCGACTTTGAGTTCGGCCAGGGAGCAGGGTTCGCGCCGGCAGGTAACGGCATACGCCGCCAGTTCCCGCAGGAGCTCCAGGCCCGCCGCCATTTCGTCTTCTACTTCCTGGGCGACCAGGAATTTAATGCGCCGGGGATCTACCTCGCCCAATTCCTGGCGGAACGTAGAGATATTATTGTTTTCACACCCCAACCCCAGGACCAGGACCCCGGCGGCGTTGGGGTGATGGCCTAAGGCCGCCAGCAACCGCCGGGTATTGGCGTGGTCGTCCCCCAGCTG